>JAAYZM010000314.1 GCA_012514835.1 Actinomycetales bacterium | reverse complement strand
TCTGGCCGGCGTGATCGCCGCCGCGTCCGCACGCAGCGACGGCGGGCACGTCGTGGCCCACGTGCTGCTCTCGCGCGGCTGCCCCGGCGAGCGGACGTGCGACCTGTCCGTCACCTCGCTGCCCACGGCGCAGCCCTTCCACGTGGAGTCCACCGGGGTGACCGCCGTCGCGCAGTGGTCGCTGTACCCGCTGCTGGACGGCGCGTCCGACGGCGGCGACCACATGGCTCACATCGAGGACGCGATCGCCACAGCCCGACGCCGAGGCACCGCGGGCGACGCCGCCCACTACGCAACCCCTCTGACCGGCGACGTGGCCGAGGTGCTCGCCACCGCCGTCGACGCGTGGGCGCTCGTGGGTGCCCGCGTGCCCCACGTGGTCTCCCACCTGACCGTGTCCGTGGGCTCGCCGTCCATCGGCGCTCCGTCCGTGGACTCTCGCACGGGAGCCGCGCAATGAGCGCCCCGGTGCGCACCGCCCGCGACCCCCGGGCCTGGGAGATGAAGGACCTCATGCTCACGGTGGTGCTGGGCGTGGTGTTCGGGTTCGTGTACTGGGCCCTCGTGCAGGCGTGGAACGGGCTCGCGATCGCGATGGGCCCCGCCGGGGACCTCGCCCAGCACGTCCTGCTGGGCGGCTGGTTGCTCGTGGCACCCGTGGTTGTCGCGATCGTGCGGCGCCCCGGAGCCGGGGTGGTCGCGGAGATCCTCGCGTCCGTGGTCGAGGTGGTGTTCCTCGGTTCCCCCGTGGGGCCCACGCTGATCCTCGCCGCGGCGCTCCAGGGGCTGGGCAGCGAGCTGCCGTTCTGGATCACGCGCTACCGGCGCTTCGGGTGGACCGTGTTCGCCGTCTCCGGGCTGCTCGGTGCGGGACTCGTGTTCTGGTTCTCGGCGTTCCGGGGCGGCTGGTACGGGCAGGAAGTGTTCGCACTGCGGCTCGGGATGCAGCTCGTCTCCGGGGTGGTCCTCGGTGGGCTCCTCGCCAAGGTGATCGTCGACGCCCTCGCGCGGACGGGCGTGCTGGACAACTTCGCGATCGGGCGCGCGGAGATCGGGCACACGCAGGCGGAGCGCAATGAGTGAGCCGGTCCTCACGCTCGAAGGGGTCCACGTCCACGTTCCCCGGCGCGCCGACCCGGTGCTGCGCGGCGTGGACCTGCAGGTGGCGCCCGGTGAGCACGTGCTGCTGCTGGGCCCATCCGGCTCGGGCAAGTCGACGCTGGTGCAGTGCCTCACGGGCGTGATCCCGCGCTCGGTGGCGGCGCGGCTCGACGGGCACGTCACCGTGGCTGGCGCCTCTACCAAGGACTCGTCCGTGGTGGAGCTGTCCCGCCACGTGGGGGTGCTCGCACAGGATCCCGCGGCGGCGGTGTGCTTGCCGCACGTGACCCACGAGCTAGCCCTACCGCTCGAGAACCACGCGACGGATCCCGCGAGCATCGGGCAGCGCATCGACGCCGCACTGGGGGCCGTGGGGGCCGCGCACCTGCGGGACCGCCGCACCGGGAAGCTGTCCGGCGGCGAGACGCAGCGCGTAGCTCTCGCCGCAGCCCTCGTCACGGAGCCTGAGGTGCTCGTGCTCGACGAGCCCACCTCGATGCTCGACCCGGCAGGAGTGCGGGCCGTGCGCGACGCCCTCGCGGCGGTCACCACCCGGAAGGGTCCGGCCGTGGTGCTCGTGGAGCACCGCCTCGACGAGCTCGCGGGCGACGAGGGGCTCGGTGGCCTGCCCGAACGCACGCTGGTGCTCGCCGAGGACGGCTCGGTGATGGCCGATGGTCCCACCCGGGACGTCCTGCACCGTCACGGGCGCGCGCTCTTGCGGGCCGGGTGCTGGCTCCCGCTCGAGAGCGAGCTGCGGGCACTGACGGGGGCCGACGGCGGGCTCTCGGCCACCAAGAACCAGGAGCTGCTGCTCCATCTGGCCACCGCGAGCCGTCCTCGTCCCGACGATCTCCTCGACGAGCCGGTGAGGTTCGGGCCGCCGGTGCTGCGGGCGCGTTCGCTCGCCGTGTCCGGCCAGGACGAGCGCCGACGACGGCGGTCCCCGGGGGGCCCACCTCCCCTGCTGACCGGTGTGGATGTCGAGGTGCGGGCCGGTGAGGTCCTCGCCGTGCTGGGGCCCAACGGCGCGGGCAAGTCGTCCTTGCTGCTCACCCTGGCCGGGCTGCGCGCGCCCGCCGGAGGGACGGTCGAGGGCGAGCGCGCCGGGATGGTGTTCCAGAACCCTGAGCACCAGATGGTCGCGAGCACGGTGGCCGAGGAGATCGCGCACGGCCTCGGCGCGGACCGCGCGGGACACAGAGACATCGATGCGATCGTGGCTCGCCAGCTGCGCGAGCACCGGCTCACCCACCTGGCACACCAGAACCCGTTCCGCCTCTCCGGCGGGGAGAAGCGCCGGGTCTCCCTCGCGGCGATGCTCGCCCACGAGCGCCCCTGCCTCCTGGCGGACGAGCCCACACTCGGGCTCGACCGGCGCGACACGCTCGCCACGATAGCCACGCTGCGCCGAGCCGCCCGAGCGGGGCACGGCGTGGTGATCGTGAGCCACGATCTGCGTACCGTGGCGGCCCTCGCGGACACAGTGCTCGTGCTCGCCGAGGGCGGCGTAGCGGCCTATGGGCTCACCGTGGAGGTTCTGCGGGACGCGCACGTGCTCCGTCGCGCCGGTCTCACCCTGCCGGGCGTGCTGGCCTGGCTCCTGGAGCACGTCGCCGATCCCGCCGGGGTGCGCCGGGCCCTGCGCGAGCTCGACGCCACGGTGCCGCTCCCCGATCCGCAGCTCGCGGGGGTGGCCGGATGACCGCCGTCGTCGGCCCCGATGCTGGTGCGTCGACTCTCGGTACGTCGACTCTTGGTGCCCCGCCCCTCGGTGCCCCTACCCACCGTGCCCCCGCCCTCGACCGCCGGAACCCCACCGTGAAGCTCGCCCTCGTGTTCGTGGTCTCGCTCGTGGTGATGTTCGTGCTCGACCCCGTCACCCCCACGGTGCTCTACGTGCTCGCGCTCGCGGGCGTCGCCACCACCACGCGCACCTCGCCGCGCGCCCTGGCGCACGCCCACATCCCCTTCGCCGCCTTCGCACTGGGCGTGCTGAGCGTCAACGCCCTGAGCCGCCCCGGCCACGAGGTGTGGCACGCCGGGCCGCTCTCCGTGACGGCCGAGGGGCTCGCCGTGGGTGGGGCGCTCGCGATGCGCACCCTGCTGATCGGGGTGCTCGCCGTGGGGTTCGTGCGCTCCACCGACCCGGTGGCGCTCATGCACAGCCTGCGCCAGAACGCCCGGCTCGGCCCACGCGTCGCCTATGCGGTGCTAGCCGGGTACCGGGTGCTCCAGGACCTGCCGCGGGAATGGGCCACCATCCAGCACGCCCACGCCGTGCGCGCTCCCCGCACGCGCGACGGCGACCCGCCTCGCAGCCCGCGCCACCTGGGTCGAGTGATCTTCACCCTCCTCGTGGTCACCGTGCGGCGCGGCGAACGGACCGCCCAGTCGCTCGAGTCGCGCGGGCTGGGCCTCGCACCACGCACCACGTGGCACCCGGTGCGCGTCGCACGAGCCGACTGGGCGCTCGTGGCCGGCGTGCTCATGGTGCTCGGGCTCGTGCTCGCCGCCACCGCCGGGCTCGGGGTGCTGCGCGGGCCGGGTGCCCTCGCGGGCTGACGCCCGGTGCGCTCGCGGGCTGAGCTCGCACCGCACCCGAACGGTGGACAAGGCCTCGCCGGGGGTCTTGGATGACTCCTGGAGGCTGGAGAGGGAGGCGCCATGGGCGAGGTAGTCCTGTACGGCTCGGTGTCCGTGGACGGGTTCGTGGCGGACGCCCACGACCAGCCCGGCCCGCTGTTCGACTGGCTCACCGCGGGCGACGTCCCGCTCGACGACGACGGCATCCTGACTGTTTCGCAGAGCTCGCACGACTACACACGCGCGTACTGGGACTCGATCGGCGTGACGATCGTGGGCCGCCGGGTGTTCGACATGACCGACGGGTGGGGCGGTGTGCCACCGAGCGGGGTGGAGCACGTGGTGGTCGTGACGCACCGGCACCCGCCCGAGGGCTGGGACACCACGGCGCCGTTCCACTTCGTGGGCAGCGTCGCGGACGCCGTAGCGAAAGCCCAAGAGCTCGCGGGCGACCGCGTGGTAGAGGTGTCCGTGGGTGACGTGGGCGGGCAGGTGTTCGCCGCGGGGCACGTCGACGAGGTGCGCATGGACGTTGTCCCCGTGGTGCTGGGGACTGGCAAGCGGTTCTTCGGGTCCGTGGACGCGCTACAGCTGCTCGAGGATCCCGCCGTCGTGCAGGGCGAACGCGTGCTGCACGTGCGCTACCGCGTGCGCCGATGAGCCGTAGGCAAGCAGGTG
>JAAYZM010000313.1 GCA_012514835.1 Actinomycetales bacterium | reverse complement strand
AGGGCGTGAGCGCGTTGTTCGACCCGCCGCGACCGAGGAGGTCGTTCTGCCCCCAGCAGACGAGCCGCCCGTTCGCGCGGAGCGCGCAGGTGCCGTAAAGGCCCGCGTCGCTCTGGACCGCGTCGACGAGGGAGACGACCGGCGTGGGCGCGTTTCGGTCGAGCGGGACGCCGATGCCCAGCGTGCCCAAGTCATCGTCACCCCAGCAGGCGGCTTCGCCGGACGCGAGGAGCGCGCACGTGCGCGCCCCCGCGGTGGCGACCGCGATCGCGTCCTGGAGGCCCGGGACCGGAGTGGGCATCTCGACCGTGTTGCTGCTCACGCCGAGGCCGAGCTGCCCGTTCGTGTTCCTGCCCCAGCAGAGGACGGCGCCGTTCTCGAGGGCCGCGCAGGTATGCGCGCCGCCTGCGCTCACGGAGACGGCGCCCGTGGCGGCGGGGACCGGCACGGGGGCGCGTCACGTCGCCCGCGACGGCGGGTGAACGCAGTCACCCTGGAGGGGGATCGATCGCCCCTGCTCAGTGCCCCGGCCAGCGCACGGGTTGGGGCGTGGACCCGTAGGGACGTCCGTCGCCGAGGCGACCGTTTCGGCCGTTGCCCCAGCAGACCACGGCCCCGCTTTCGCGCACGGCGCACGAATGGACGGCGCACGCGGCGATCGAGACGGCGTCGTCGAGCGCGGCGACTCGCATGGGCACGGACGAGGCTTCCTCCGTGACGAAGCCCGCGCCGAGGCGCCCAGTTTGCGCATTGCCCCAACACACCGCGCGTCCCGACGCGCGGATCGCGCAGGTGTGCTGCGCGCCGGCGCTCACGGCGACCGCGTCGTCGAGGCCCACGACCTCCACGGGCACGGCGCTCGAGGTGTCGGTGCCGTGCCCGAGGCGGCCGAATTCGCCGTGCCCCCAGCACACGACCTTGCCGCTCTCCCGGACGGCGCAGGTATGCGCCACGCCGGCGCTCAGGGCGACGGCGTCGTCGAGGCCTACGACCTCCACGGGGAGGGGGCGGTCCTCGAGCCAGCCGTCGCCGAGCTGGCCTTCGGTGCCGCGGCCCCAGCAGCGCACGCGGCCGCTCTCGAAGCGCGCGCAGGCGTGCTCGTCGCCGAGGTCGAGCTCGACGGCCCCTTCGATCCCGGCGAGCTCGACGGAGGTTGCGTGACCGTCCGGCGTGTGATCCTCGCCGAGCTGACCGCGATTGGACCGGCCCCAACACGAGACGCGCCCCTGCGCGCGGAGCACGCACGCGAATGCCTTCCCGGCGCGCACGGCGATGGCGTCGTCGACGCCCACCACCTGGACCGGCGTGCTCCGCGCTTCGGTGCCTCCGTCACCCAGTTGGTGCGCGCTTGCCGCGCCCCAGCAGAAGACGCGGCCGTCGCCTCGCACCGCGCAGCTGAAGCTCTGGCCCGCCGTGACGTCGACCGCCTCGTCGAGGTCGGCGACCTCCACGGGCGCGAGCTGCGTCGTCGTCTCGCCGTTGCCGAGCTGTCCGTCGCTGCCTCGGCCCCAGCACGCGACCCGGCCGTCGCCTCGGAGCGCGCAGGTGTGATCGAGCCCGGCGCCGCCGCCGCAAGCCGCCACGGAGACATCGAGGAGGGACGAGACCGGCACCGGCGCCTCTGCCTCGTAATCGAGCGAGGGGAGGTTGCCGAGCGCGCCGTAGCCGCCATCGCCCCAGCATACGAGCGACCCGTTCGCGCGGATGGCGCAGCTATGCGCGCTGCCGGCGCTCACCGCGACGGCGTCGCTGAGCCCCTCGACCTCGTCGGGGCTAGCGCGATCTTCGAATCGGCCGTTGCCGAGTCGTCCCTCGGCCCCGCGGCCGAAGCAGTGGGCCGTCCCGTCTGCCTGCACGACGCAGGTGTGCTCGTCGCCTGCGCTCACGGCGACGACGTCTTCGAGGCCCGGGATCACCACGGGCGTCGAGGCGTCGTCGGTCGTCCCGTCGCCGAGCTGGCCTGCGGCATTCTCGCCCCAGCACGCGACCCGCCCGCCCTCGAGCCGTGCGCACGCGTGGTTTCGGCCGACGGTGAGATCGAGCACCTCGCCGAGCTCGGGCACGGGCGTCGGGTCGTTCCACTCGTCCCAGCAGTAGACCTGCCCGGGCTCGATCTTCGCGCAAGCGCGTACGGGCCCCACGGCGAGGCGCGCGACGGGCGCGTCGTCGGGGATCGGGACGAGGGTGGGGGGGACGTGGTTGGATGTCACGCCGTCGATGCGGACGCGACCCCAGCAAGCCGCGCGCGCGTCCTCGAGGAGCGCGCAAGAGACCTTGTCGCCGGCGCCGATCGCCACGGCCTTCGCGGGGAGCTCGACCTCGACGGGGGTGTACGAGGTCGAGCTCCCGTGTCCGAGGCTCCCGTATACTCCAATCCCCCAGCACGCGACCGTCCCATCGGCACGGAGCGCGCATGTGTGGAACTCGCCCGTCGCGACGGCCACGGAGTCTTCGAGATCGAGGACCTCTCCTGGGACGGCGCGTCCGCTGTTGGTGCCGTCGCCCAGCTTCCCGAAGAAGTTGTTGCCCCAACACGCCACGCGGCCCGACGCGAGGACGGCGCAGGTGCTCCCGGCACCGGCGCTCACGTCGACGACCTCGCAGGCAGGGGCGGACCAGGTGCCTTGGTGGCAGATCCATTCGCAACCGGTGAGACTCGGTACGCGCGCTCCGTCGGTGCAGACGTCGTCGTCCTCGCACGAGCCCGTCGACGTCCACCGGCCCTCGACGCAAGTGCGGAGCTCGGTGCCACGCCCGTTCGGTCCGCAGGTGTGCGCCGAGCTCTCTCCGTCGAGGCACTCGTCGTCGTCGACGCATGCCACGTCTTCTACCCAGTGGCCCAGGGTGCAGACCTCCGCGTGCTCGCCGCGTCCGTTCAGCCCGCACGCGCTCGTGCGTGTCTCACCCTCGTCGCATTCGGACGTGAAAGGGCGGTCGACGCTCCCGCAGGCGGCGAGGGCGAGAACGGCGAAGGAGCCCCACCCGAGGGCGAAGGACGAGCGAGGAAACATGAGGGCCTCCCAGGGGTCGACCTTGCCCAGGCTCTTCGAGATTCGCCGCCGGATCAACGAAGAACGCCGAATTTGGTGGCGGATCTCACGGGGCGCTCGCGCGCTCAGGTCTTCGAGCCGTACTTCGCGGCGAAGGCCTCGTCGCTCATCGTGAGGAGGATGATGAACTCGACGAAGGCGATGAACGCCGGGATCATCGTCCAGAAGAAGAGGAGGTAGAGCAGGCCCGTGCCCACGCGCCCCAAGTAGAAGCGATGCGCGCCGAAGCCGCCGAGGAAGAAGGCGAAGAGCGCGGCGGTGACGCGGCTCTTGCCATGGGGCGCGACGGTGGCCGCGGTGATCGGCGGCGGGGCCTGGCGAACACCGCATTGCGGGCAGATCTCGGCGCGGGCGCGGATCACGGCCCCGCACTCGACGCAGAACTTCTCGTCGGCGCCCTTGGTCTGGACGGCAGCTGCTCCTTGCATCTCTCTTCTCCTCCCCGGTCTCGTGCCTGGATCCTTCGGGGCATCGAGAGCTCGGCGCTTCATCTCACTTCGAGCGGAGAGACGTCCGAGGGCGGCGCGAACTGACGACGGCGATGGAGTCCTCGCGCGGATACGGCGAGGCCTGGGTCACCGGCCGCGCGGGGCGCGGTGCGACGCGGCCCATTCCGTCACGACGCCACGAAAGGAGCCCCGTGGCGATCGCCGCGGGGCTCTCCCGTTCTTCGACCGGACCGCGCTCTCGTCGATCAGGGCGCGGGCCAGCGCACGCCGACCGGCATGGGCCAGTGGGGGCGGCCGTCGCCGAGCTGGCCCTGCCCGCCTTCGCCGAAGCAGAGGACGCGGCCGTTGTCACGGACGGCGCACGTGGTCATCTGGCCGGCGTCGATGGCGACGACGTCACGCGGGAGGGTGTCGACGAGGGTCGGGCTCGCGCGGAACACGCTCGCGTTGATCTCGTCCACGCCGATCTGACCGCTCGAGTTGATGCCCCAGCAGAGGACCTCGCCGCTCTCGCGGAGGGCGCAGGTGTGGAACTGGCCGGCGGCGAGGTCGACGACGCCGTCGAGATCCGCGAGCGCGACGGGCGTCGGGGCGGAGCGGAACTGCTCGCCCGTGCCGAGCGTGCCGTAGGCCGAGGAGTTGCCCCAGCAGGCGACGGTGCCGCCCGCGCGGCGCGCGCAGGTGTGGTAGAGGCCGGCGACGACCTCGACGGCGTCGTCGAGCTCCGCGACCTCGGTCGGCACGAGCTTGATCTCGTTCGCTCCGTCGCCGAGCTGGCCGCTCGTGCCCATGCCCCAGCACACGACCTTGCCGCTCTCGCGGACGGCGCAGGTATGCATGGAGCCCACGCCGAGGGAGACGGCGTCGTCGAGATCCGCGACGTCGGTGGGCGCGCTCTGGCTCGAGGCCGCGCCGTAGCCGAGGCGGCCGTCGTCGCCGAGGCCCCAGCAGGCGACGGTGCCGTCCGCGCGGCGCGCGCAGGTGTGGCTCGCGCCGGCCACGACCTCGACCGCCTGGGTGAGGCCGGTGACCTCGACGGGGAGGTGCTGCGCGCCGAGCGACTCGTTACCGAGCCTGCCGTTCGCGCCGTCACCCCAGCAGTAGACCTTGCCGCTCTCGCGCACGGCGCAGGTGTGCTGGCCGCCGACCGCGAAGGAGATCACGCCGTCGAGCGAGCTCACCTCCACGGGCAAGGGGATGGAGCGCTCGCTGCCGTTGCCGAGCTGGCCGTGGGTGTTGGAGCCCCAACAGACGAGGCGATCGTCGGCGCGGAGCGCGCAGCTGTGCGCCACCACGCCGTCCGTGCGGGTGACGCGGACATCGACAGCGCCTTCGAGCTCGAGCACCTCGACGGGGAGGGCGGTGGCGCTCCGGTCGACGCCGTTGCCGAGCTGGCCGGAGACGCCGTTGCCCCAGCAGACGGTCTTGCCGT
>JAAYZM010000312.1 GCA_012514835.1 Actinomycetales bacterium | reverse complement strand
TGTCCTACCGCGTCCGGGCGAACGGGACGGTCGTCGTCGACTCGACGAGCGCGACGAGCGTGACCGTCACGGGTCTGACGAACGGCACCGACTACACCTTCACGGTCGAGCCGTTCAACGCGGGCGGTTCGGCGGGGCAGTCCCCCGCTTCGAACGCCGTGCGGCCGTACGGCACGCCGCCCGCGCCCAACCTCTCCGCGACGCCCGACGGAGACCGCAAGATCAGGTTCACATGGAGCTCGAACGGGAAGAACGGGAACCCCACGCGGATTCAGCTCAAGATCGGCTCAGGGGCGTGGGAGAACGTCTCCGACTCGGGGAGCCGCGTCGTCTCCGCGGACTACGCGACGACGGTGACCGCGCGCGTGCGAGCCCAGGACACGGTCGACACGAGCAACTACTCGAGCGAGGTCTCGCGTTCGGCGAAGACGAACGACCCGCCACCGCCGCCCCAGGAGCGCGTGTGGATCACCCAGGGCCCGAGGGCCTCGGGCTCCGACTGCCCCTCGTGCAACTTCTTCGTGGTGCACACCGAGAACTTCTCGGCCCCCGGCACCTACTCGATCGCCTGCCAGTCCAACTCGGGCAGCGGCTGGCGCACCTTCAACGACGGCTCGAAGCACCCGATCCAGGCGAACGGGACGCGACAGCTGTACTGCTACTACGGCAACCACGGCCTCAACCACAAGGTCCGCGTGGTCTTCAACGGCAACGCCTACGGCGAGATGACCTGGCCGTGAGGCCGCCGTCGATCTTCCCCCACCGATCACCGAGGAGATCCCCATGGCGATGACCACCGAGCAGTCCGCTTGGTTCGCCGACACCTTCGACAAGCTCGTCGGCAACGTCGCGCACGCAGTGCTCGGCAAGGACGAGGTCATCCGCCTCGCGCTGACCTGCATGCTCACGCGCGGCCACCTGCTCCTCGAGGACGCGCCCGGAACGGGCAAGACCTCCCTCGCCCGCGCGATCGCCGCGACGGTGCAGGGCTCCCACCAGCGGATCCAGTTCACGCCCGACCTGCTGCCCTCGGACGTCACGGGCGTGACGATCTACGACCAGGCGAGCCACAAGTTCGAGTTCCACCCGGGCCCGATCTTCGCCTCGATCGTGCTCGCGGACGAGATCAACCGCGCCTCGCCCAAGACGCAGTCCGCGCTGCTCGAGGTCATGGAGGAGGGGCAGGTGACCGTCGACGGCGTGACGCACGCGGCGCCGCAGCCCTTCATGGTGATCGCGACGCAGAACCCGATCGAGCAGGCGGGCACGTACCGCCTCCCCGAGGCGCAGCTCGACCGGTTCCTGATCAAGACGTCGATCGGCTACCCGGACCACGCCTCGACGGTGCGCATCCTCGCGGGTGCCGCGGAGCGTGACCCGTCGCGCTCGCTCGCCGCGATCATCACGTCGCAGGCCGTGGTGGACATGGCGGACCTCGCGGCGACCGTGCACACGGACGACGCGGTGCTCGAGTACGTGTCGGCGCTCGCGGAGCGCACGCGCACGGCCCCCGAGGCGCGCGTGGGCGTGTCCGTGCGTGGCGCCCTCGCGCTCGTGCGCACGGCCAAGGTCTGGGCGGCGGCGCAAGGGCGGCACTACGTGGTGCCCGACGACGTCAAGGACCTGGTCGAGCCCGTCTGGAACCACCGCATCGTGCTCGACGCCGAGGCGGAGTTCGAGGGCACCACGTCCCTCGACCTGCTCGGCCGAGTGCTCACCGAGGTCCCCGCGCCCCAGGAGCGCCGGAACGTCGCGTGAGCACCGAGACCCTCGCCCGCGCGCGCACGAGCGGAGCCGCACTCGTTGACCGGGTGCGGCTGCTCGGCGTGTCTGCGCGGGAGCGGGTCCAGCCCGCTATCGACCGGGCGAAGCCGTTGCTGGACCGGGTGCGTCCCGTGCTCGAGGTGGTGCAGCCCGCGGGCTGGGTGGTGCTCGTGGCGGGGGTCCTCGCGTGGTGGGCGGGCCGACGCTTCGGCTGGTTCGAGCTCGTGGTCGTGGCGATCGCGTGCCTCGTGGCGCTCGCGATCGCGGTCGCGTTCGTGATCGGGCGCTCGGACTACCGGATCGGTCTCGAGCTCACGAAGCACCGCGTGGTGGTGGGCTCGCGCGCGGTGGGTCGCATCGAGGTGACGAGCACGGCGGCGCACGTCCAGCTGCCCACCGAGATCGAGCTGCCCGTCGGCGCGTCGGGCGCCACGTTCGGGCTGCCGCGGCTCGCGGCGGGCGAGACGCACGAAGAGCTGTTCACGGTGCCGACGGCGCGGCGTGCGGTGATCCCCGTGGGTCCGGTGCGCTCGGTGCGCGGGGACGGGCTGGGCCTGCTGCGCCGCGAGAAGCGCTGGACGGAGACCATCGAGCTGTTCGTGCACCCCCGGACCGTCCCGCTGCACGGCGCCGTGTCAGGCTTCCTCAAGGACCTCGAGGGCAAGCCGACGCGCGACCTCTCGCCGTCGGACGTGTCCTTCCACGCGCTGCGCGAGTACGCGCCGGGGGACGACCGCCGCCACGTGCACTGGAAGACGACCGCCCGCACGGGCCGCCTCATGGTGCGCCAGTTCGAGGAGACGCGCCGCTCGCACCTCGTGCTCGTGCTCTCGACGGCCGCGGCGGACTACGACGACCCCGAGGAGTTCGAGCTCGCGGTGAGCGTCGCCGGGTCGCTCGGGCTGCAGGCCCTGCGCGAGGAGCGCGACGTGACGGTGCTCCTCCAGGGGCAGACGGTGCGTGGGCAGACGGGTGGGCGGCTCCTCGACGAGCTGACGCGCGTCGAGATGGCCGCCCGTCCCGTGCGGCTCGCCGAGCTCGCGCGCGAGGTGGGCGAGCAGGTGCCGGACGCCTCCGCGGCCGTGCTGCTGCACGGGGCCACGGTCCCGCCCGCGCTCGTGCACCTCGCGGGGACGCGCCTGCCGATCGACGTGCGGTCCCTCGCGGTGCGGTGCGTCCCGGGCGCGACCGTGCAGCGGCGCACGCTCGCCGACCTGACCACGCTCGACCTCGGCAAGCTGGCCGACCTGCCCTCGGCGATGCGGCGGGTGCGCACATGACCACGACAGCACCCCCGAGCCGGCGGACGCTGCGCTCGACCAAGCCCGCGCGCGGCGCCAGGCCCTTGCGTGCGGCCGGGGCAGCCCGCCGCGAGCAGGAGACCGCCCTGGCCGAGGCTCGCGCCCGTCGCCGCGAGCGTGAGCGCCGCGAACGGGGCATCGAGGGGGCTCGCCGCGCACGCAGCGTCCCCGGCCTGGTCGACCTCGCCGTGGTGGCCGTGCTCGTCCTGCTCGGTGCCGTAGGGCTCGGTCCCGTGTGGGGCGGGGTGGGCCCGGTGCTCGCCGTCGGCGGCGGTCTGCTGCTCGGGACGGGGCTCGCGTGGCTCGCCGCGGTGCGCCGCTGGGGGATCCTCACCACCACGGCCGTGACGACCGTCTTGTACGTGGTGCTCGGCGGGGCGATCGCGCTGCCGCACACCACCATCGCGGGCGTGGTCCCCACGCTCGAGACCTTGCGTGGGCTGCTGCTCGGCGCGGTCACGGTGTGGAAGGACTGGATCACGGCGGCGGCCCCGCTCGAGGCGTTCCCCGACCTGGCCCTCGCACCGTTCCTCGCGACGCTCGTCGCGACAGTAACGGCCGCGAGCCTCGCGCTGCGCTCGCGCCGCGGTACGGGCGCGCTCGTGCCCCTCGCCGTCTACTTCGTGCTCGTCATCGCGGGTTCCTCCGTCCAGGAGGCGTTCCCGCTGGTCCAGGGACTCGGTGCCGTGGTGCTCGCGCTCGGGTGGGGTGCGTGGCGCGCCCGCCGCGAGCTCGCGGGGCCGACGGCGCAGACCGATCGTGACCCGGACGCCGAGGCCCAGCGGGCCGCGCTGCGGACCCGGCGCACCCGCGGGACGGCCATCCTCCTGGGCGGGACGGTGCTCGTGACCGCCGTCGCCGCCCCGCTGCTCGCCCCGCCGGGGTACCGCGTGGTGCTGCGCGACGTGGTGGTCCCGCCCCTCGAGCTGCACGACTTCTCGAGCCCGCTCGTGGGCTTCCGCTCGTACGCGAAGGACCGCGCCGAGGACGTCCTGTTCACCGTCGAGGGCCTGCCCGTCGGGGAGCGACTGCGGCTCGCGACGCTCGACGCGTACACGGGCACCGTCATGGACGTCGCGGGAGGCACGCGCGGCGGCGACTCCGGGTCGTTCCGCCGGGTCGGCGCGCGGCTGCCCGCGGCCGCCCCGCTGCCCGGGACGCCGGTGCGCGACGGCGCCGAGGTGAACGTCACGGTCACCGTGGGCGACTACGCGGACGTGTGGCTGCCCGTGGTGGGCGAGCCCACCGAGGTCGAGTTCACCGGCGCGCGCTCGGGTGACCTGCGCCGTGGACTGCACCTCAACCCGGCCGGACCCACGGCGCTCACCACGGCCGGGCTCGCCGCCGGTGACCGCTACACCGTGACCGCGACCCTCGACACCGCGCCCACCGGGGCGGAGCTCGGCGCCGCGCACCTCGCCGACGTCGCCCTGCCCGCCCCGCAGTCCGTGCCGGACGCCGTGGCGGCAACGGCGGACCGGTTCGCCGTCGAGACGAGCGGTGCGCTCGAGACGATCCAGGCGCTGCGCGACGGTCTCGCCTCGTCCGGCGTGCTCAGCAGCGGGCGCGACGGCGAGCCGCCCTCGCGCGCCGGGCACGGGGCGGACCGCATCGCGCTCTTGCTCGGCTCCGCGGACCTCGTGGGTGACGACGAGCAGTTCGCCGTCGCGATGGCCCTCATGGCGCGCCAGCTCGACATCCCCGCGCGTGTGGTCATGGGCTTCTACGACGCGGACGCGGAGGCCGCGGCGGACGCGGCCGGGACCGTGCCGAGCGGACCCGTCGAGGTGCGCGGCGCGGACGTCCACGCGTGGGTCGAGATCGCCTTCGCGGGGATCGGTTGGGTCCCGTTCGACCCGCTGCCCGACGACGACACCCCGCCCCAGAGCTCCGAGGCGCGCAGCGAGGCCCAGCCGCAGCCGCAGCAGCTCCTCGAGCCCCAGCCGCCCGAGGAGCCCGAGGAGCCGCCCGCGCAGCCGCTCCCCGAGGATGCCGAGGAGGACGAGCTCGAGACGGAGACGCAGACCGCGGGCCAGTGGCTCCTGATCGCGGGAGCCGTGCTGGGTGGGCTGATCGTGCTCGCCCTGCCCCTCGTGGTGATCGCGGCGATCAAGGCACGCCGCCGGGCGCGCCGCCGCAAGGCCGCACAGCAGGTCGAGCGCGTGCTGGGCGGGTGGGCCGAGGTGATCGACCTCGGTCGCGACCTCGGGCACGAGCCGCCGTCCGGTGCGACGCGCCGCGAGACGGGTCGCGGCCTCGCCGAGCACTACCCCGAGGCGGGAGTCACGACGCTCGCGCGGCACACCGACGCCGGGGTGTTCGGCCCCGGGGAGCCGGTCCGGTCCGACGTCGACGCCCTGTGGACCCAGGTGGACGACGTGCTCGCGTCGATGACCCGGTCCGTGGGACCGTGGGCTCGCGTCCGGGCGAAGTTCTCCCTGAAGTCCCTGCGGCGCACGCGCGAGGGGAAGCGACGATGACGACGTGCGAGGCGTGCGGGAGCCCGCTGCCCGCCGGGGCGGAGTTCTGCCCCGTGTGCGCCGCGCCCGCGCCCGCCCCGCCGTCCGTGCCCGCGCCCGCCGCGCCCGGATCCGCTGCGCCCGGGCCCGCTGCACCGGCTCCGGGGGGTCGCGGCCCGACCACCACGGCCGCACCCGGCGCCGACACGACGAACACCGTGGCCGCCTCGCCCGCCGCGGCTCCCGTGCCGTACGACGCCCCGCCCACCGGGCCGCCCGTCGCGCCGTCTCTCGGGTCACCCGCCGCCCCGCCGTCCCGGCAGCCGCGCGAGTCGTGGTGGCGCAGGCTCACCGGCTCGCGCTCGCGCGCCTCGACGCCGCACATGGCTTCCGTCCCGCCACCGCCTCAGGCTGGGCCCGTCTCGGCTGGGCCCGTCCAGCCAGCGCCCGTCCAGCCAGCTCCTTCCGCGCCTGCGCCGCGTCAGCCCGTCGAGATCGCCCCCGAGCCCGGCCCGCTCATCGCGGCCGTCCCGGGGTTCTCGCGGCCCGTCGAGGAACCGGTCGCCGTGCCGCCGAGCCCGGCCCCCGTCCCTGACGAACCGCCAGCGACCCCGCGTGCCGCCGAGCCCGAGGGCGCCGCCACGCCAGGGACCGCCGTCGGCCCAGGCCCTTCCCTCAGCCTCACCCCCGCCCCAGAGCCCACCCCAGCCTCGACCTCGCAGCCCGCTCCCGCCCCGCAGCCCGCACAGGAGGCCGAGCCCGCGGACGACGTCGACCAGACGCGCCTCGCTGGCCCCGAGGAGCGCGGCCCCGTGGTTCTCGTGCTCCCGGGCGGCGAGCGGCTCACGGTCGAGGGCCGTGGCGTGCTGGGCCGCAATCCCGCCGCGCGCGTGGGCGAGGAGGGCGAGGTCACGCACCTGGTGCCCGTCGCGGACCCGACGCGCTCGGTGTCCAAGACGCACCTCGCGTTCGGCCTCGACACCGTGGGCCTGTGGATCGAGGACCTGCACTCGACCAACGGCACCGCCGTGGTGAGCCAGGACGGCACCCGGACCCCGCTCACCGCGGGGCTCGCCGTGCACGTGTCCCCCGGGGACGTCGTGGTGGTCGGTGACGTGGACGTGGCGGTGACGCGATGACGCGCGGGTCGCGGATGTCCGTCGAGGTCACGGCGGGCGTGCACGCGTCGTGGGGTGCCGCGACGGACCGTGGGCTGCGCCGCACCCTCAACGAGGACGCCTACCTCGCGAGCGCCCCCGTGTTCGTGGTGGCGGACGGCATGGGTGGTCACGAGGCGGGAGAGGTCGCGAGCGCGTGCGCCGTCGACGTCCTGCGCGCGCGGCTCGTGGGACGCTCCGCGACGCCGGAGGCCGTCAACGCGGCGATCGTCGAGGCGCACCGCGAGGTGCAGCGCATCGAGGCGGAGCCGGGCCGCGCCGCGGGGACCACGGTGAGCGGTGTGGTGCTGAGCGCCGTCGAGGGTGTGCCGTACTGGATCGTGGTGAACCTCGGGGACTCGCGCACGTACCGCCTCTCGCGCGGCGCGCTCGAGCAGATCAGCGTGGACCACTCCGAGGTCCAGGAGCTCATCGACTCGGGCGCCGTGACGCGCGCAGAAGCGGCGCACCACCCGCGCCGGCACGTCGTGACCCGCGCACTCGGGGCGACGGGCGCCGTGGACGTCGACTACTGGTTGCTGCCCGTGTCCGCGAACGATCGCATCCTCGTGTGCTCGGACGGCCTCACCGGAGAGCTGCCGGACCCCTTCGTGGCCGAGACGCTCCTCGCGGAGTCCGACCCACAGGCCGCGGCGGACCGGCTCGTGGCCGAGGCCGTGCGCGCGGGCGGGCGGGACAACGTGACGGTGCTCGTGGTGGATGCGCGCGCGCTCGAGGGCGCCGACGACGGCTCGTCGCTCACCACCCCGCGTGGCCACGACGAGCCCGACGATGACACCCTGCCTCGGGGGAGCCGTCCGGGCTCCGGGACGAGGGAGGCCGCGCGGTGAGTGACGTGACGTACGTGCCGGGTGGGCACGTGGCCGTCGTGGGCCCCGGCGCGCTCGTGCTGCTGCCCGCGGACGTCGAGCCGCGGCTCGCGCGCGAGGTCCACGCCGTGCTCGTGCCCGGCGTCGGGGTCGCGGACGTGCTCCAGGTGCTCACGGGCGAGTTCGCCACGAGCCTCGCGCGCATCCCCGCGTTCGCGCTCGCGGTGCTCTCCGCGAGCGGGGTGCAGGCCGTGGCCCGAGGCGGGCTCGCCGTGCGCGTCGGGTCGGGGACGGGTGCGGAGACGGTCTCGGGCGAGGGCGTCGCGACGTGGACCGAACGGTTCGTCGCAGGGGCCGACGACGTCGCCCTCCTGGGCCCGGACACTGACGAGGGTGGCGAGTCCTGGCCGCTCGACGGGGGGATCGTGCGCGCCGCGGCGGTGTCGTGCCGCGGTGGGGCGGCGCCCGCGAGCCCGGTCGCTGCCCAGCCCGCGCGTGAAGCCGCGGCCACGCAGGCCGTCGAGGCTGCGCCGACGACCGCACGTGTTGCCCAGCCCGCGCCTGCCGTCGCGTCGACGGTCGAGCCTGTTCTCGCGACCGAGCCGGAGCCCGAGCCCGCTCGCGAGTCTGTTCCGACGCCGGACGAGCCCGCCGCGCCCGCTCCTCGCCCGGCCGCGCCGACGCCGGACGAGCCTGCGGAGCCTGCTGAGACCGCTGAGCCTGCTGAGCCCGCTGTGCCGGAGCCGTCGCCCGCGGCGCTCACCCCGGACGAGCCCGCCGAGGAGACGGTGGTCCCGGTCGAGACGCTGATGCCGTCCGCCGTGGACGCGGAGGACTCGTTCGACCACCTCTTCGGCAGCACCGTGCTGCGGCCCGTCGAGCTCGCGGCCGTGCGCGCGGACGAGGACGACGAGGTCGACCTCGACCTGGATCACTCCGCCTCGAGCCCCGTGGCGCCTCCCGCGCCGAGCCCCGCAGCGACCCCCGCGCCGGAACCCGCACAACCGACGGCGCCCGCCGCGCAGCCCGCCGCCCCGGCCCTCCCGGCGGACCAGGGCACGGGCGGCACGGCGGCGTCGGGTGCAGCTCCCGCGAGCGATCCGTCGTCGGCCCCGGCCTGGAAGCCGCCCTTCATGCTCGACGTGCCGGGCGGCGCG
>JAAYZM010000311.1 GCA_012514835.1 Actinomycetales bacterium | reverse complement strand
TTCGACGAGCTCGCCCGCGCGAGCGCCGGCGGCAAGGCTGACTACTCGGGCCTGTCGCACGCGCGCCTCGACCGCGAGTCGGACCTGTTCTGGCCGTGCCCCGCGGTGCCGGCGGGCGAGGCGGACCACCCCGGCACGCCGCGACTGTTCCTGGACGCCTTCCCCACCCCGGACGGCCGCGCGCGCCTGATCGCGGTGGACCACGTGGGCTCCGCGGAGGTCCCGGACGCCACGGCGCCCATCTGGCTCGTCACGGGCCGCGTGCTCGCGCAGTACCAGTCTGGCGCGCAGACCCGCCGCGTGCCCGAGCTCACCCGCTCCGCCCCCGCGCCGTTCGTGGAGGTGCACCCGCTGCTCGCCGAGCGCCTCGGCATCGAGGAGGGCCGCCCCGTGCGCCTGCGCACCCGCCGCGGCGAGGCCACCGCCCCCGCGCGCCTCACCACGGCCGTGCGCCCCGACACCGTGTTCATGCCCTTCCACTGGGCGGGCGCGGGCAGCGCGAACCTCCTCACGAGCGCCGTGACCGACCCGATCTCGGGGATGCCCGAGTTCAAGGTGTGCGCCGTCGAGGTCGCCGCGGTCACGGAGAAAGAGAGGTCCGACGACGGCGCCCCCTTCGTGACCGTCCCCGCGGGAGCCGGGCTGGCGTCATGACCAAGGTGATCGTGGTGGGCCACGGCATGGTGGGCTCGCGCTTCGTCGAGGAGCTCCTCGCTCGCGACCCGGAGCACCGCTTCGAGGTCACGGTGCTGGGCGCGGAGGAGTACGAGCCGTACAACCGCGTGCTGCTCTCGGAGGTCGTGGCGGGCAAGGTGGACGTCACCGCGATCACGCTGCCGCGCGGGGGCCGAGCCCGGGCGCGCGTCCTCGCGGGCACGGCCGCGCTGACCATCGACCGCGCGCGCCGCGAGGTCCTCGACTCCGCCGGGGACACCCACCCCTACGACGCGCTCGTCCTTGCGACGGGCGCCGCGGCCCGCATCCCCGACGTGCCCGGCCTCGATCCGCTCCCCGCGGGCGTCCACGGCCTGCGCTCTCTCGACGACGCTCGCGAGATCGTCGCGACCACCCACAACGTGCGCCACGCCGTGGTGGTGGGCGCGGGCGTGCTGGGCGTCGAGGTCGCGACCGGGCTGCGCGCTCGCGGGCTCGAGGTCACGGTGCTGCACCGAGGCCCGGTCGCGATGGACCGCCAGCTGGACCCCGCGGCGGGCGGCGTCCTGGCCCGCGAGCTCGACCGGCTCGGGATCGCCCTCCTCACGGGCGCACACCTCGAGGCCGTCGAGTCGAGCAGCGGCCACGTCACGGCCGTCCGCACGAGCGCGGGCACCATCGACGGCGTGGGCCTGCTGGTCCTCACCGCGGGCACCGTCCCGGAGCGCGGCCTCGCGGTCGGCGCGGGTCTCGAGGTCGCCCAGGGGATCGTCGTCGGACAGGGCCTGGCGACCACGCGTGACCCGCACGTGTTCGCGATCGGCGACTGCGCGCAGCCTCCCGGCGGGGCCACGGGGCTCGTGGCGCAGGGCTGGGACCAGGCCCGGCGTCTCGCCGCGGAGCTCACCGACGAGGCGGCCGCGGCGCCGCTCCCCGCGGGCGGCACGGACGTGGTCCGGGTCAAGGCCGTGGGGCTCGACGTCGTGACGATGGGCGTCAGCGGCACGCGGCGCGAGCAGATCCCGGGCGCGCGCACGGTGGCACTCAGTGACCCGGAGGGCGGGCGGCACGTCGAGGTGGTGGTCGCGGACGGGCGCGTGGTGGGAGCCACGTGCGTCGGGGCGGGCCAGGTGGCCAGCGACCTCGTCGCGGCGTACACCCGCGCGAGCCCCGCGCCGTCGGACCCCGCGCAGCTGCTGCTGCGCCCCGTCGCGAACTCGCCCACGCCCGCCGCGAGCCCCACGCTCATGCCCGCGCGCACCACGGTGTGCCAGTGCAACGGGGTGACCAAGGGCGACATCGTCGAGTGCTGGCACGACGGCGCCACGTCGGTCGAGGAGGTCGCGCAGGCCACGCGCGCCACGACGGGCTGCGGGGGCTGCAAGGAAGTGGTGTGCGGGCTGCTCGACTGGCTCGCCAAGGCGGACCCGGAGGGCGCGCGCACTGGCTCGCGTGCACCCGCCGCAGAACCTCACAGCGCCCCCTCGGACGGTGTGAGCGAACGGTTCCCCGGCGGAAACGACGCGGGGAACACGACGAAACACGCACTTCGTAGCGTGACCGAAACATCGGGGCCACGGACCCGGAACACGGCGTCTCTACCGTGAGGCCGCCGGAGCAGGGCAGGGAGATGGACATGGACGAGGCACGCGAGACCGGTCAGGTCGAGGAGAGCGTCGGGGTCGAGGGCGCACAGCTCGAGGCAGCGCTCGAAGGCACCGAGGTGTCCGACGACGACGCCCCCCGGCACCTCGTCGTGGTCGGTGGCGGCATGGTCGCCCAGCGGCTCGTCGAGGCGCTCCGGGATCGCGACACCGAGGGCGCGTGGCGGGTCACGGTGCTCGCCGAGGAACCGCGTGCGCCGTACGACCGCGTCGCCCTGACCTCCTACTTCTCGGGCCGCGACCCGGACGACCTCGCGCTGGGCGACCCGGAGCTGTGGCACCACCCGCTCGTGCGCCTCGTGCGTGACGACGCCGTGACGCACATCGACCGTGAGTCCAAGACGGTCACGACGGCGAGCGGGCGCACGGAGCACTACGACCACCTGGTCCTCGCGACGGGCTCGAAGGCGGCCGTGCCCCCGATCGACGGGATCGACCTGCCGGGCGTGTTCGTGTACCGCACGCTCGATGACGTCGCGGAGCTGCGCGGCTGGGTGGACGGCAAGGCCAAGGAGCTGGGGCGGCCCGTGCGCGGTGCCGTGATCGGTGGTGGCCTGCTGGGCCTCGAGGCCGCGGGTGCGCTCAAGGCCCTCGGCGCGTTCTGCACCGTGATCGAGTTCGGCACCCACCTCATGGCCGTCCAGGTGGACCTGGGTGGTGGCGAGGCGCTGCGCCGGCTGATCAACCAGTTCGGGGTGGCCGTGCGGACCACCACGGAGACCAAGAAGATGCGCTCCAACCGTCGCGGCAGCGTGGGGCGTCTTGACTTCGCGGACGGGGGACGGCTCGACGTGGACGTCGTCGTCGTCGCGATCGGTGTGCGCCCCCGGGACGAGCTCGCCTCCGCGGCGGGGCTCGAGCTCGGGGCGCGCGGCGGCGTCGTGGTCGACGAAGCGTGCCGCACCGCGGACCCGGACGTGAGCGCCGTCGGTGAGGTCGCGTGCATCGAGGGCCGGTGCATCGGCCTCGTGGCGCCCGGCTACGCGATGGCGGAGGTCACGGCGGACCGCCTGCTGGGCGGGGACGCGGTGTTCCCGGGCGCGGACACGGCCACGAAGCTCAAGCTCGCGGGCGTGGACGTCGCGAGCTTCGGTGACGCGCACGCCCGCACCGAGGGTGCCCTCGAGCTCGTGTGGGCGGACCCGGTTGCGGGCATCTACAAGAAGCTCGTGCTGTCCGACGACGCCCGCACGCTCCTGGGTGGCGTGTTCGTGGGGGACGCGAGCCAGTACGCGGCGCTGCGTCCCATGCTGGGCCGCGACCTGCCGGGCGACCCGGGCGCGTTCCTCCTCCCCCCGGGCAGCGGGAGCGCCCCGGACATCGGCCTGCCTGACGACGCCTCGGTGTGCTCGTGCAACAACGTGGCCGCGGGCACCATCCGGGCGGCCGTCACGGAGCACGGCTGCACGGACCTCGCCGCCGTGAAGACGTGCACCAAGGCGGGGACCAGCTGCGGCTCGTGCCTGCCTTTGGTGAAGAAGATCCTCACCGA
>JAAYZM010000310.1 GCA_012514835.1 Actinomycetales bacterium | reverse complement strand
GTTACCTGCACACCGGCATCGAGAAGAACATGGAGTACCGCACCTGGACCCAGGGCGTGACGTTCTGCACGCGCATGGACTACCTCGCGTCGATGTTCCAGGAGACGGCGTACTGCCTCGGGGTCGAGAAGCTCCTCGGCATCACGGACGACATCCCCGAACGGGCGAACGTCATCCGCGTGATGATGATGGAGTTCACGCGCATCGGCTCGCACCTGGTCTGTATCGGCACGGGCGGCAACGAGCTCGGCGCCACGTCGGTCATGATCCACGGCTTCAACGGTCGCGAGGAGATCCTGCGGATCTTCGAGATGATCACGGGCCTGCGCATGAACAACGCGTACATCCGCCCCGGCGGCGTGGCCCAGGACATCCCCCCGGGCGCGCTCGAGGCGATCCGCGAGGCGGACGGCAAGATCCGCACGTACGTCAAGTACCTCGAGGACCTGCTGCTCGCGAACCCCATCTACAAGGGGCGCACCGTGGACGTGGGCACGCTCAACCTCGCGGGCTGCATGGCGCTCGGCGTGACGGGCCCCGTGCTCCGCTCGGCGGGCCTGCCGTACGACGTCCGCAAGGCCGCCCCGTACTGCGGCTACGAGACGTACGACTTCGACGTCCCGACGTCCACGGACGCGGACTCCTACTCGCGCACCGTGCTGCGCTTCGAGGAGATCTACCAGTCGCTGCGGATCATCGCCCAGTGCGTCGACCGCCTCCAGGCGATGGGCCCCGGCCCCGTGATGGTCGAGGACAAGAAGATCGCGTGGCCGGCGCAGCTCGCGATCGGCTCGGACGGCATGGGCAACTCGCTCGACCACATCCGCCACATCATGGGCACGTCGATGGAGGCGCTGATCCACCACTTCAAGCTCGTCACCGAGGGCTTCCGGGTCCCGGCCGGGCAGGTGTACCAGCGTGTCGAGGCACCGCGCGGAGAGCTCGGGGTGCACGTGGTGTCCGACGGCGGGACGCGCCCGTACCGCGCCCACTTCCGTGATCCTTCGTTCAACAACCTGCAGGCGGTGTCGCTGATGTGCGAGGGCGGCCAGCTGGCCGACGTCGTGGTCTCCGTCGCCTCGCTCGACCCCGTGCTGGGAGGGGTGGACCGCTGATGGCGTACACCGCTGAGACCCTCGAGACCCTCGCCGCGGACGCGGCCGAGATCATCTCCCGCTACCCCGACCCGAACTCGGCGCTCCTGCCGATGCTGCATCTCGTGCAGTCGCACGACGGGTTCGTGAGCCCGCAAGGCATCGAGTTCTGCGCCACGACGCTCGGGCTCGCGACGTCCGAGGTGAGCGCCGTCGCGACGTTCTACACGCAGTACAAGCGCCGCCCCAACGGCGAGTACACGGTGGGCGTGTGCACCAACACGCTGTGCGCGATCATGGGCGGCGACGAGATCTTCCGCTCGCTGTCCGAGCGCCTCGGGGTGGGGCACGACGAGACCACCGAGGACGGCAAGATCACGCTCGAGCGCGTCGAGTGCAACGCGGCGTGCGACTTCGCTCCCGTGATGATGATCAACTGGGAGTTCTTCGACAACCAGACGCCCGAGTCCGCCGCGGCCACGGTCGAGAAGCTGCGCCGCGGCGAGCCCGTCGCCCCGACGCGCGGCCCCGCCGCCGTGGGCACCTTCAAGGAGACCTCGCGCGTGCTCGCGGGCTTCTACGACGGCAAGGCCGGCGAGGGTGTCGCGGCCGGTCCCGCGTCGCTGCGCGGCCTCGAGCTCGCGCGCGAGAAGGGGTGGACGGCCGACGGCGGGGGCAAGCAGACCGCCGCGTCCGGTGGCGAGAGCGCCCCGCAGCCCGGCGAGGAGCACTCGAGCGTCGACCGCCCCGCAGAAGACCCGAAGTCCGACGGAAAGGGTGAGGCCAAGTGACCACGCTGACGCCGATCCTCACGGATCGCTGGGATACCGAACGCTCGTGGACCCTCGCGAGCTACCAGGCGCACGGCGGCTACTCCGCGCTGCGCAAGGGGCTCGCCCAGCAGCCGGCCGAGGTCCTCGAGGCCGTCAAGACGTCGGGCCTGCGCGGCCGCGGCGGTGCGGGCTTCCCGACGGGCATGAAGTGGAGCTTCCTTCCTGCGCCCGACGGCGGCCCCCGCTACCTGGTCGTCAACGCCGACGAGTCCGAGCCGGGCACGTGCAAGGACATCCCGCTGATGATGGCGGACCCGCACGTGCTCATCGAGGGTGTCATCCTCACGAGCTGGGCCATCGGCTGCCACCACGCGTTCATCTACCTGCGCGGCGAGGTGGTCCACGTGTACCGCCGTCTGCTCGCGGCCGTCGAGGAGGCCCGCGCGGCCGGTTACCTCGGCGAGAACGTCCTGGGCTCGGGCTTCGACCTCGAGATCACGGTGCACGCCGGTGCGGGCGCCTACATCTGCGGCGAGGAGACGGCGCTGCTCGACTCGCTCGAGGGCAAGCGCGGCCAGCCGCGGCTCAAGCCCCCGTTCCCGGCCGTCGCGGGGCTGTACAGCCGCCCCACCGTGGTGAACAACGTCGAGTCCATCGCGTCGGTGCCGTCGATCGTCGAGCACGGTGCGGACTGGTTCTCCGCGATGGGCACCGAGAAGTCCACGGGCTTCGGCATCTTCTCCTTCTCCGGCCACGTGACCCGGCCCGGTCAGTACGAGGCACCGCTCGGCATCACGCTGCGCGAGCTCATCGACATGGCGGGCGGCATCCGCGAGGGCCACGAGCTGAAGTTCTGGACGCCGGGCGGTTCCTCGACGCCGATCTTCACGGCCGAGCACCTCGACGTGCCGCTCGACTTCGAGTCGGTCGCCGCGAACGGCTCGATGCTCGGCACGCGCGCGCTGCAGATCTTTGACGAGACCACCTCGGTGGTCCGCGCCGTGTCGCGCTGGACGGACTTCTACGCGCACGAGTCGTGCGGCAAGTGCACGCCGTGCCGTGAGGGCACGTACTGGCTGCGAGCCGTCATGCACCGGCTCGAGGCCGGACAGGGCGACCCGGGCGACATCGACCTGCTCGTCGACCTGTGCGACAACATCCTGGGCCGGGCGTTCTGCGCGCTCGGTGACGGTGCGACCTCGCCCGTCACCTCGGCCATCCAGTACTTCCGCGAGGAGTTCGAGGCGGGTATGCACACACCGGCGTCGGTCCTGTTCCCGCCTGAGCGCTCGGCGGTCTTCGACTACGTCCCCACGGGGGATGCCACCACCGTGGCGGGGGTGCACTGATGACTGTCACGTCCTCCTCCAAGGCCGGCGCGACCCCGGAGCC
>JAAYZM010000309.1 GCA_012514835.1 Actinomycetales bacterium | reverse complement strand
GGGATGCCCCAGTCGATGTCGCGGGTCATCGCGCGCGGGCGCATGTCCTCCAGGAGGTTGAGCGAGAAGTTCAGCACGTTGGGACGCCAGCCCTGCCGCGCGCGCAGCCAGTCCCCGAGCGAGTCCGCGAGCGCGGGCAGGTCGAGGAAGAAGTGCTCCGTCTCGATGAACTTGGGCGTCTCGCCGTTGATCCGGCTGCGCGGGTTCTTGAGCTCGTGCGCGTCGAGCTGGTTGCCACAGCTGTCGCACTGGTCGCCGCGTGCGCCGTCGTATCCGCAGATGGGGCACGTGCCCTCGATGTAGCGGTCCGGGAGCGTGCGACCCGTGCTCGGGGAGATAGCCCCGCTCGTGGTCTGCTCGATCATGTAGCCGTTCTTGTGCAGGGTACGGAACATCTCCTGCGCCACGGCGTAGTGGTTGCGCGTCGTGGTGCGCGTGAACAGGTCATAGCTCAGGCCCAGGTTGACGAGGTCCTCGACGATCACCCGGTTGTACTTGTCCGCGAGCTCGCGCGCGCTCACGCCCTGCTGGTCGGCCTGCACGAGGATCGGCGTGCCGTGCTCGTCCGTGCCCGAGACCATGAGCACGTCGTGACCCGCCATGCGCATGTGCCGGCTGAACACGTCGGAGGGGACGCCGAAGCCGGCGACGTGGCCGATGTGTCGCGGGCCGTTCGCGTACGGCCAGGCGACTGCGGAGAGGATGCGAGTCATGGGCCGATCCTAGTTGCGCCCGTGGGGCAGGCCTCGCGCGCGTCCATCGGCCCGTCCACCCGCGTCCCGCCGTCGGCCCACACCCGACCCCCTTGCGGAACACTACGTCCAGCCCCAGCTCGTTGCGGAACACCAGGCAACTCTGCGGAACACGACTGCGCGAAAGTGGCCCTTGCGGAACACCGGGGAACAACAGTGTTCCGCGGAGCTTCTGCGGAACACGAGCGTCCCGTGGTGTTCCGCAAGTGGCGTTTCGTGACAGTGGTGTTCCGCGGAGTTGTGTGGTGTTCCGCGAGGGCACTGGGCGTGGTGTTCCGCAGAGGGGACGGGGGGTTCCGCAACGGGGCCGACGGCGGGACGTGGGTCGGTCTGACGGTTCAGGGGACCAGTCGCGGGTGTGATCGACGGGTCAGCCGGCGGGGGCAATCTCGACGCGCAGGATGAGGTCGACGGGTCAGCTGGCGGGGGCGATCTCGATGCGCAGGATGCGGTCGTCGCCCGAGCGGGGGTCGCCGCGGCCGTCGGTGTTGTTGGTGAGGACCCACAGCGCGCCGTCGGGCGCCTCGATCACGTGGCGCAACCGCCCGTGCTCGCCCTGCAGGAGCGGCTGCGGCTCGCCCGTGCCGTCCGCGGTGAGCGGCACGCGCCACAGCGTCTGGCCGCGCAGCCCCGCGAGATAGACACCCTCACGCGTCACGGCAAGACCGCTCGGGGACGCCTCGCTCGTGCGCCACACGTGCAGCGGCGAGACGTACTCGCCCCCGTCGTCACCCTCGCCCTCGACGTGCGGCCAGCCGTAGTTCTCCCCCGCCTCGATGAGGTTGAGCTCGTCCCACGTGTCCTGCCCGAACTCGCTCGCGAACATCCGCCCGTCCACCGCCCAGCCGAGCCCCTGCACGTTGCGGTGGCCGTACGTGTAGACGAGCGTGCCGAAGGGGTTGTCCGGGGCAGGCTCGCCGTCGGGCGTCATGCGCAGGATCTTCCCGCCCAGGGAGTCACGGTTCTGGGCGCGCGCCGTGTCGTAGATGTCGCCCGTGGTCGCGTACAGGTACCCGTCGGGGCCGAACGCGAGCCGCCCGCCGTTGTGGTTGGGGCCCTACGGGATGCCGTCCACGATGACCTCGGCGTCCTCGAGCTCGTCGTCGTCGAGCTCGAGGCGCAGGATCCGGTTGTCCTCGCGGGCCGTGAGGTAGACGAAGACGGCGGAGTCCTCGTCGAACTGCGGCGAGACGGCGATCCCGAGCAGCCCGCCCTCCGAGCGCGACACGACGGCCCGCTCGATGTCCTCGGCGCCGTCGCCGCGCAGCCGGGTCAGCTCGCCGTCCTCGAGCAGGTACACCCGCGCCGTGTCGCGCTCGGTCACGAGCGCCGCGCCGTCGGGGAGGAACGCGATCCCCCACGGCGCGTCGAGGCCCGTGACGACGTCGCTCACGCCCGTGACCTCGACCTCGGGGATGTCCTCGATCTGCGGGGAGGGCTCGGGCTCTCGGCTCGGTTCTGGGGAAGGCTCGGGAGACGGCGTGAGGGAAGGGCTCGGGGCCGGGCTCGGCTTCTCGACGGCGGACGGGGTCGAGGGCGCGGGGCTCGAGGGCGCAGGGCTCGGCTCGGGCTCGGCCGCGCACGCGCCAAGGAGGACGACGACGACGGCGCCCAGCGCCCAGCTGCGGTGTCGGCTCACCCGCCTAGCCCATCACGTCCGGGGC
>JAAYZM010000308.1 GCA_012514835.1 Actinomycetales bacterium | reverse complement strand
CGCGGCCCCAAGTACGAGGGCGAGCCCACCGAGGGCCCACCGGCGACGCCGGGTGATCGCGGCGAGCTCGCGCAGCTCGAGCTCGCTCGGGGCGCGCACCACGCGCTGGGACTCGCGCCGCCGCATGCGCCGGTCGCGATACTCGCGGTACACGTCCCGCCACGTGGCCTGCAGCAGGCGCAGCGAGCGCCTCGGGAGAGCGCGCGTGCGCCGCGCGTTGCGCCGGGCGGCCGCGATGCGCCCCGGCCGGGCGAGCACCCACAGGGGCGCCGTGACGTCCGCGACCGCCAGGACGGGTTCCTTGGTGATGACCCGCCACAGCGCGCGCAGCACCCCGGAGGCAAGGGCGAGGACGACGACGACGGGAACGAGCGGCAACGGCACCCACGCGAGCTGCGTGTGCAGCAGAGCCTGACGGCGCGCCCCGAAGGAGCTGCGGTGGTCGGGCTCGCCGTCGCCGTCCCGCAGCCCGGCGAAGCTCGCGCGCGCGTGCCGCACCACGGCGTTCGGGACCACCACGACGCGGTGCCCGGCGAGGCGCGCACGCCGCGAGAGGTCGAGCCCGTCGAGATACGGCCCGAGCGCCGGGTCGGTCCCGCCCAGCTGCTCCCACACGTCGGCGCGCACGAGCATGCCCGCGGTGCCCACACCGAGCACGTCGTCGCGCCCGTCGAGCTGCCCCTGGTCCACCTCGCCCTCGTCGACGCCCGTCATGCGCCGCCCGAACCGCGACGTGGTCACGCCCGCCTCGAGAAGCCGCACGGGCTCGCCCCACGTGCGCTGCTTCGGGCCCGCGACACCCACCGACGGCGAGTGCTCCACGGCGCGCAGCAGGGCAGCGAGAGTGGTGGGCTCGGGGGCGGAGTCGTCGTGCAAGAGCCACAGCCAGCGGGTGCTCGTGCGAGTGCGACCAGCCTCGCTCCCGCCGTCGGACACGTCCTGCGCGAGCGCCTCGCTCACGGCCGCACCGAAGGTGCGCGCACCGGGCGTCGCGAGCAGACCCCAGCTCTCGGGGGCGCCGTCGGGCAGCGCAGCGCCGCCGTCGCGGGAGACGTCCACCACGAGCACGCGCGCGGGCGGGCGCGACTGCGCCGCGAGGCCCGCGAGGGTGCGGGAGAGGTACTCGGTGGCGCCCTGGGTCACCACCACGGCGGTGGCGTCGCCGGGGAGCCCCGGAAGGCTCAGCGAAGGGGAGGACTCAGACGACACGACGCTTGAGCTTGCGCCGCTCCCGCTCCGAGAGTCCACCCCAGATGCCGAAACGCTCGTCGTTCGCGAGGGCGTACTCGAGGCACTCGGACCGGACCTCGCAGCCGGTGCACACGCGCTTCGCCTCGCGCGTGGAGCCACCCTTCTCGGGGAAGAACGCCTCGGGGTCGGTCTGGGCGCACAGGGCGCGCTCCTGCCAACCGAGGATCGAGTCGTCGTCAGGCTCCCCGAAGATGGGCAGGACGTTGCTGGACGGGACCGAAGCGGGCGTCGCAGCCTGCGACGGGAACGGCCCCTCTGGGTCGAGCAGATTCCACATCATCGTGCCTCCGTGCTCGCCTCCCCTAGAAAATGCATTGGTGGAATTACACGCGTGTCACTCGCCTCTGTCAAGTGCGGATGTGCTAGCGCAGGGGGGCCAGACGGGTGAAAACGGCGAATCTCGCAGCCTAGGCTGAGCCTGTGACACTCTCCCTCCCCGCCCTCATCGATTCCCCCGCCCTCGGCCCTCGGCCCTTCCTGACCTGGTACGGGGCCGACGGCGAACGCATCGAGCTCTCCGCCACCGTGACGGCCAACTGGGTCGCCAAGACCACCAACCTCCTGGTCGAGGAGTTCGACGCCGGGCCGGGGACGTTGGTCCGGGTCGATCTGCCCGTGCACTGGCGCACAGCCGTGTGGGCGCTCGCCGCGTGGCGCACCGGCGCAGGGGTCGTGCTCGGCGAGGGCAGCGCCCCCAGCGCCGCAAGCAGCGTGTCCGACGGCGGCCCACGGGCGGACGTGATCGTCACCGACCGTCCCGCCACGCTCGACGCCACGGAGCTCGCGCGGGCCGAGATCGTCGCCCAGGTGCTCCCTTCGCTCGCCCGGGCCTTCGACGGCGAGCTGCCGCCCGGCGCGATGGACGCCGCGCGCGCAGTCGGCAGCTACTCCGACGTCATCGGCTACGTGCCGCCCACCGATCCGGCAGCCACCGCCGTCGTTGCAGCCTCACATGCAACCGCGCACAGCGACCTGGGCTCGTGGGCGACCGAGCTGCCGGCCTCAGCGCGACTGGCCGTCCCCGTCGACGGCACCTCGCGAGACGTCGAAGACCTCCTGCAGCTCGTGCTCGGCGCGCTCCGGGCCTCCTCCTCGCTGGTCCTCTACCCGGAGACCCACCCGGACCCGTCCCGCATCCTTACCCCGGAACACGCGACCCCCCTCCCCCGCTGAGATAGGCAGTCCGGACGCCCCCCACCGCTGAGATAGGCAGTTCGGAACTGCCTATCTCAGCGGGAGGGTGGAGCGTCGGTCGGGGCGGGGCGCGGGCGGGGCGGTGCGGAGAGGGGCGCGTCACGGGACGTCGGCCTGGATGAGGGTGCCCGTGCCGCGCACGGTGAGGGGACCCTCGTTAGCACCCACGAAGAGTGCCTCGCCGCGGCGGACCGTGAGCGACTCGGCGGCGGACGCGACCTCGAGCTCCCCGTCGAGGCACAGCACAATGCGCGGGCCTCGGCCCGGGATGGGCTGGGCAGCACCAGCGCCAGCGTCAGCACCAGCACCGTCGAGCGTGGTCACGGAGAGCTCGAAGTCGTCGACGGGGGCGTAGAACACGCGCGTGGACCCGTGGAACGTCTCGGGGGCGAGCCGGATGGGCGGGGCCGCGACGTAGTCGACGGTCGCGAGGAGCGCGTGCACGTCCACGTGCTTGGCGGTGAGCCCCGCGCGCAGCACGTTGTCCGAGGACGCCTGGAGCTCCGCCACCGTCCCGTGCAGCAGCGCGTGCACACCCCCCGCCGGCACGAACACGGACTCCCCCGGCGCGAGGGACACGGGGTTGAGCAGCAGCGAGGCGACGACGCCGGGGTCCCCGGGGAACTCCGACTCGAGGAGCACCACGTTCGCGTCGGCACGCGGGGACGGCGACGAGCCCTCGAGACGGGCCCGGCACGCGTCGGCCACGGCGGACACGGCGGCGGCGTCCGGCCGCGTGCGCGTGCCCAGCAGCGCGGTGAACACGGTGCGGACGCCCGACGGCGAAGGGTCGGCGCCGAGCATGTCCGCGATGGACCGCGCGAGCGGAGCGTCGAGGTCCTGGAACAGCTCGGCCGCCCGGCGCGGGGCCCGGAACCCGCACAGCGCCTCGACGTCGCTCAGCGCGAGCCACACCTCGGGCTTGTGGTTGGCGTCCTTGTAGCAGCGCTCGGCGGCGTCGAGGGCCAGCCCGGAGGCCTCCTCGACGGCGAACCCCACGCGCGCCTGCTCGCGGTTCGGGTGCACCTGGAGGGACAAGGGCCGCTCGGCGGCGAGGATCTTCAGCAGGTACGGCAGCCCGGGCCCGAAGCGTGCGATGACGTCCGAACCGAGCTGGGCCTCGCCGTCCTCGGCCAGCAGGTCCAGCAGCGTGCCGTCCTGGCCGGGCAGCGGGCTCGGGGAGCTCGGGTGCGCGCCGAACCACAGCTCGGCGAGCGGCTCTGAGCCCCCAGACGTGCCGAGGAACTCGGGGATCGCCGTCGTCGAACCCCACGCGTAGTGCCGCGGCACTCCCGACAAGCGGAACACGAAGCCTCCCCCGGATCGCCGCGCCCGGACGGCGCGAGCAGCGTCCCTACGCTATCCCCACCCGCACGACGCTCTGGTGACGGGCGGGTGAACGTCTCAGCGCCCCAGCTGCGCGTACTTCGCCTCGGTCGCGGCCTTGTGGGGCCGCCACCACGCCTCGTTGGCGCGGTACCACTCGACGGTGTCCGCGAGCCCGTCGCGGAAGCTCGTGAAGCGCGGGGTCCACCCGAGCTCGTCACGCAGCAGCGACGCGTCGATCGCGTAGCGCAGGTCGTGCCCGGGCCGGTCCGCGACGTGCTCGAAGTCGTCCGCCTCGCGGCCCATGAGCTCGAGGATGGTGCGGACCACGTCGAGGTTGGACGTCTCGCCGTCGGCCCCGATCAGGTACGTCTCCCCGCTGCGTCCGCGCTCGAGGATCGCGAGCACGGCGCGGTTGTGGTCCTCGACGTGGATCCAGTCCCGCACGTTCTCCCCCGAGCCGTACAGCTTGGGGCGCACGCCGTCCACGAGGCCCGTGACCTGGCGCGGGATGAACTTCTCGACGTGCTGGAAGGGCCCGTAGTTGTTGGAGCAGTTCGAGATGGTGGCCTCGACGCCGAAGGACCGCACCCACGCGCGCACCAGGAGGTCCGAGCCGGCCTTCGTGGCCGAGTACGGGCTGGATGGGTTGTACGGCGTGGTGGGCGTGAACTTCGCCGGGTCGTCGAGCTCGAGGTCCCCGTACACCTCGTCCGTCGAGATGTGGTGGTAGCGCACCCCGTGGCGCCGCACGGCCTCGAGGAGCGTGTAGGTCCCCACGAGGTTGGTGTGCACGAAGGGGTACGGGTCAGCCAGCGAGTTGTCGTTGTGGGACTCCGCCGCGAAGTGCACCACGGCGTCCACGCGCGCCACGAGCGAGTCCACGAGCGCGGCGTCCGCGACGTCCCCCTCGACGATCTCGACGCGGTCCGCGACGGGCGCCAGGGAGGCGCGGTCACCGGCGTAGGTGAACTTGTCGAGGACGACGACGGCGGTCTCCGGGTACTCGCGCACGAGGAGGTGGACGAAGTTCGCGCCGATGAACCCGGCGCCACCGGTCACCAGGAGCCGCACGGTTTCAGCCCCCGAACACCGGGGTGATGGCCTTGACCCACGCGGCCTTGACGTACCCCGTGGCCGCGTTGTTGAGCTTGGTGCGCATCGAGTCGGCCTTGCCCGTCACCGTCTTCGTGGCACCGGTCGAGGACGTGGCCTTGAGCTCGCGCATGCCCCCGCCCTCCCACGTCTTGCTCACCGTGACCGAGACGACGTCTGGCAGGCCGAAGAAGGACCGTGCCTGGGACTGCGTGAGCGTCGCCGTCCACTCGATGTT
>JAAYZM010000307.1 GCA_012514835.1 Actinomycetales bacterium | reverse complement strand
GCGAGCCACCTCGCCGTCCTTCGCAGCAAGCTGCGGGGTGAGCGCCTGGCTCCCCCGGCCCGCGTCGAGCTCGGCGAGCTGCTCCCCGATCACCTTGAGCGGGAGGTACCGGTCGCGCTGCTGGCGCAGCACGTAGCGCAGCCGCTCGACGTCGGCCGGGCTGTACTGGCGATACCCGGCCGGCGTCCGCACCGGTGTGACCAGGCCCTGCTCCTCGAGGAAGCGCAGCTTCGAGTGGCTCACGGCGGGGAACTCCCCACCGAGGGCCGCGAGCACGTCCGAGATGCGCATCGTCGCGTGCCGCGAGATCCCCTGGGGCCAGGGCCCGGGGGTGATGTGCTGGGCGGGCCGCGCGGAAGGTTCGCGCTCGATCCCGCGGGCGCGCTGCGGTGCTGGCACCATCAGTCGTCAGAGCCCGCGGTCGCAGCCTCGTCCCCGGCCCGGCGGTACCGCACGGGGCTCGGGTGGAACGTCATGCGGAACTTGCCGATCTGCACCTCGTCGCCCGCGCGGAGCAGCACCGAGTCAATGCGCTCGCGGTTGACGTAGGTGCCGTTGAGGGAGCCGACGTCTCGCACCACGAAGTCGTCCAGCTCCCGCACGAACTCGGCGTGCCGGCGAGACACGGTGACGTCGTCGAGGAAGATGTCCGCCTGCTCCGACCTGCCCGCGAGCGTGCGCTCGGCGTCGAGCAGGAAGCGCGCACCCGAGCTGGGCCCGCGCTCGACGATGAGCAGCGCCGACGTCCGCGGGAGCGCAGCCACCGCGTCCTTGTCCTCGGCCGAGAGGCCACGCAGGCCCGGGTCGGACTCCGCGGGCAGCACGGCGCCGATCGACACGGTCGTGTCCGTCACGTGCGGCTCGTCCGCGGGGTCCCGCGGCGTGGGCGGCTGCTCGCTCATCGCACCTCAATCGTTCGTCGTCGTCGTGCTGGGCTCTACCCTAGGCGCAGCGGGGCACCTTGCGTAGGACTAGTCGATGCATCGGCACCCGTTCGCCCCGGGTTGAGGTGTCAGGACCCCGCCTCGACGGGGCTCGCGAAGCGCAGCTCGCGGGGCGTGCGGGTCACCGTAATCTCGACCTCGTCGGCCACCCGGACTCCCGCCGTGGCGCCCTGGCTGCGCACGAGCGCGAGAGCACCGCCGGGGATCTCGAGCGCTTGCGAGATCGTGTGGGAGTCGCCGATGACGAGCCATGTGGCGGGGTTGCCGACCAGCACACCGTCCACGAGCACGCCGTCGGGCCCGTCGAGGAAGAACGTCTCGGCCGTGACGCGGCGTCCGTCGACCTGGACGGCTTCCGCGCCCGCGTTGCGCAGCTCGGTCAGGACGGTCACGTAGGCCGACGCGGCGAGCGCGCGGTTCGCGTCGTTGAGGGTGAGGACCACACCGGGGCCGACGGCGGGAAGCCGGCCGGAGAGCACGCCGAGCGTCGAGGCACGCTCGGTCGCCGCCTCGAGCGCCGCCTGCTGCTGGTTGGTGCCGCTCGCGAGCTCGTCGCGGGTGCGCTGCAGCTCCGCGACCCGGCCACGTAGCTCTCGCGAGTGGTCGGTGGTCTCCTCGAGCAGCTGGACGAGGTCGGACTGCCGCAGCGCGGACAGCCCGCTCGACTGCGTGTGGCGCACCTGGGTGACGAGCGCGAACCCGAGCAGCATGCACAGCAGCCCCACGAGCAGGTGGCTCGGACGCGCCTGGGGGCGCAGGCTGCGCAGCAGAACCCTCCACGACTCCCGCGTGGTGGGCTCAGGCCGCTCGGGCTGGTCCGCGGTCACGGTCAGGCCTTGAACAGGTGGCGCCGGATCGCGGCGGCGTTGGAGAAGATGCGGATCCCGAGCACGACCACGACGGCGGTGGACAGCTGTGTGCCCACCCCGAGCTGGTCACCGAGGAACACGATGAGCGCGGCGAGCACGACGTTCGACAAGAACGAGACCACGAAGACCTTGTCGTCGAAGATCCCGTCGAGGCGAGCGCGCAGGCCACCGAACAGGGCGTCGAGGGCAGCGATGACCGCGATCGGCAGGTAGGGCTGCATGCCCGCGGGGACGGTGGGCTCGAGGAGCAGGCCGGCAACCACCCCGACCACGAGACCCAGGACCGCGATCATGTCTCCTCCTCCGCCTCGGCGACCACAGGAACGGCACGGTCCAGCGTAGGTGCTGCGGCGGCCGGGGCGAGCAGGCTCGCGACGGAGTCCACCGAGGACGGGATGTCGTAGGCCGCGCGCAGCAGCGCGAGATGGTCTCGCGCGGCGGTCCCGGCGAACCGGGTCGCGAGGCGGTCGGGGTCACCGATCGCCTCGACCACGTAGGGGCCGGAGAGCGGGACGAGGTCCACGAGCACCGCTTGCCCTGCCGACCGGATCGCCGTGAGGCCCGTGACGCGCAGCCCGTTGACGGTCACCGCCTCGGCGCCGGCGGCCCACAGCCCGTTGACCACCACACGCAGGTCCGAGTCGTGCACCCGCCGGTCGAGGTCCCCCTCCCCCGCGTCGGCCGCGTCCGCGAGCGTCACGCGCACGCCGGGCCCCTCGAGCGCGGCAGCACCAGAGACCGCCTCGTCGACGGCCAGGCGGGCGAGGAGCTCGGGGTCGCTCGCCTCGAGCGCCGCACGCTGGAGCGACTGGATCTCAGAATCGAGCGCGGCGAGCTGGGTCTCGGCGGCCGACACCTCGAGGCTGCGCTGGCGCACCTCCTCCTCGAGCACGGCACGCGCCTGGACCACGGCGGGCTGCGGGGCACGCAGCGTGACCGCAGCAGTCACGGTCACCGCGCCGAGCCCGACGGCGAGGAGCACGAGCAGCGCCACCCCGCCGACCGTCCGGCGCGGGGCCCCTTCGGCCTCCCTGCGCCGTGCCGCCGCTTCGTACCCCGGGTCGAGCGGCCTGGAGAGCAAGGACGTGAGCAGGCTCATGGACGCGGCGAAGCCGCCGCTGCCCTGCTCCCCGCCCGGGGCGCTCTCCGTCATGGCCGAGGCGCCTCCGCGGCGCGCAAGAGGCCCGCGGCCTGGCGCACATAGAGCACCCCGGAGACCCAGTAGAGCCCGATCCCCCACCACGCGAACGCCCATCCGGCGACGTGGGCGACCGTGCCGACCACGCCGTCCCACTGTGCGAGGAGGAGCAGCGGGAAGGCGTAGAGCAGCGCGAACGTGCCCGCCTTGCCCACGAAGTGCACGGGCAGCGGTCCGTAGCCGCGCCGGGCGAGTGCGGGCAGGAAGCAGGCCAGGAGCACGTCACGCCCGACGAGGACGACGACGAGCCACCACGGCACGACGTCGCGCCACGCGAGCAGCACGAGCGTGACAAGGATGTAGAGGCGGTCCGCGGCGGGATCGAGCATCGCTCCGAGCCGCGAGGACTGGTCGAACCGCCGGGCGATCACGCCGTCGAGCCAGTCAGAGAAGCCCGCGACCGCGAGCACGGCGAGAGCCGCGAGGTCGTGGCCCGCGACGATCAGCCACGCGAACACGGGCACGAGGAGGAGCCGCGCGACGCTGATCGCGTTCGGCACGGTCCACACGCGGTCCGCGCTGCGGGTCATGCGGCCGCCAGGACGGCGCGCACGGCGGCGGCGAACGCGTCGACGTCGGCCTCGGTCGTGTCGAACGAGCACATCCAGCGCACCTCGCCCCGTGCGGCGTCCCAGTCGTAGAAGTGGAACGACTCGCGCAGCCGTGCGGCGACGCCGTCGGGCAGGACGGCGAACACGGCGTTCGCTTGCGTGGCCTGGGTGAGCCGGACGCCAGGCAGCCCCTCGACACCCGCGCGCAGACGGGTGGCCATGGCATTCGCGTGCCCGGCCGAGCGCTGCCACAGGTCCCCCGAGTAGAGGGCAAGGAGCTGGGCGGACAGGAAGCGCATCTTCGAGCCGAGCTGCATGTCGAGCTTGCGCAGGTACGTGAGGGTCTGCGCCTGGTCCGGGTCCGCCACCACGATCGCCTCCGCGCCGAGCAGACCGTTCTTGGTCCCCCCGAGGCCCACGACGTCGACCCCGAGGTGCGTCGTCGTCTCCCCCAGCCCGACCCCGAGCGCTACCGCCGCGTTGGACAGCCGCGCGCCGTCGACGTAGAGCTTCATGCCCAGTCCGTGCGCGTGCTCCGCGAGCGCGCCAACCTCCTCGGGCGTGTAGACGGTGCCGAGCTCGGTGGACTGGGTGATCGCGACCACGGCCGGCTGGGCGTGGTGCTCGTCCCCGAACCCCCACGCCTCACGGTCCACGAGCTCGGGGGTGAGCTTGCCGTCCTCGCTCGGCACCGTGAGGAGCTTGATGCCCGCCACGCGTTCCGGCGCGCCGCCCTCGTCGACGTGCACGTGGGCCGTCGTCGTGCAGATCACCGCGCCCCAGCGCGGGATCATCGACTGGAGCGCCACGACGTTGGCACCGGTGCCGTTGAAGACGGGGAAGGTGTGGGCGCCCTCGCCGAAGTGGCCGCGCATGACGTCCTGGAGGGCGGCCGTGTAGTCGTCGGCCCCGTACGAGCCCTGGTGCCCCTCGTTCGCCGCGACCACGGCGTCGAGCACCTCGGGGTGGGCGCCGGCGTAGTTGTCGGAGGCGAAGCCGCGCGTGGACGGGTCGTGCAGTCTGGTCACCAGGACAGTCTCCCGTACACCGCGTCCCACTCGTGCCAGGTTCGCCGCGCGCCGCTCACCCCGTGATGCCTGAGGTCGCCTCGACCACGCCGGAGATCTTGCGCGCGAGCGCCTCGTGGAACATCGACAGCGGGAACTCGTCCGGGAGCACGGCGTCGGTCATCTCCTTGAGCGGGCCGGAGACGGGCAGCGCCTCGGCGCCCTTGGCCCACTGCGAGGCCGGGTGCGGGGTGAGGGTCCCCGAGACGAGCTCGTACGCGGCGAGCCAGTGCGCGATCTTGGGACGGTCGATCGAGCGCCAGTACAGCTCCTCGATCTGGGCGCCCAGCGCGAGGACCGCCTCGGGGACGTCCGGCCAGTCCACCGAGAGCCGGTTGTCCGTCCAGTGCACCACGCCGCGCTGGTGGAGCCACGCGAAGAGGAGCTGGCCCCCGAGCCCGTCGTAGTTGCGCACCCGCGAGCCGGTGACCGCGAAGCGGAACACGCGGTCGAAGATCACGGCGTACTGCACGAGCCGCGCGTGGGCCACACCTTGCTTCTCGAGCTCGACGGACTCGCGGAACGCCGTGAGGTCGCACCGCAGCTCCTCGAGCGCGTAGAGGAAGAACGGCATGCGCTGCTTGATCATGAACGGGTCGAACGGCAGGTCACCGCGCATGTGGGTGCGGTCGTGGATGAGGTCCCACATGACGAACGTGTGCTCGGCGAGGTGCTGGTCCGCGAGCAGCCGTTCCGCGTCGGGCGGCAGCGGGAGGCGCACCGTGGCGGCCGCAGCGCGCACCACCGTGCGGAAACGCGCGGCCTCGCGGTCCGCGAAGATCGCGCCCCACGTGAAGGTGGGTACCTCGCGCATCGCGACCGTCTCGGGGAACAGCACCGCGGAGTTCGTGTCGTAGCCCGCGGTGAAGTCGAGGAACCGGATCGGCACGAAGAGCTTGTTCGAGTAGGCACCGGCCTCGAGGTCAGCGACGAACTGCGGCCAGATCACCTCGACCAGGACGGCCTCGAGCTTGCGATCCTGTCGCCCGTTCTGGGTGTACATCGGGAAGACGACGAGGTGCCGCAGGCCGTCCGTGCGGTGCAGCTCGGGCCGGAAGGCCACGAGCGAGTCGAAGAAGTCCGGGACGCCGAGCCCTTGCTCGCGCCACCGTTGCAGGTCCTTGCCGAGGGCGCGGAGGTACTCGTCGTCGTGCGGGAATCGGGGCGCGAGCGCCGCGACGTGCGCCACGACCTCCTCGACGAGGCTCGCCGCCCGGTCGAGGTCGCCCGTGACCGCGCCGTCGGACCCCTGCAGCCCCTGGAGCTCGCTCACGGCGGCCTTCAAGCCCGCCCACGCGGGGTCCGAGGTGAGCTCGGGTGCGCGCAGCGCGGTGCCCCGCTCCGCCGCGGCGACCCGTGCGGCCCAGACGATCGCGTTGCGTGCCACGACGCGCGCGAGAGGTTCCGCGCTCGCGAGCACGTCGATCCCGAGCACGGCCACGCGGCCCTCCCCGGCGCCGCCCCGCTCGACGAGCGCGGCAGCGACGGGGCCAGGGGCGCCGGGAGGTCCGTCGATCCGCAGGGCGGGCACGGCGGGCAGGCCGACGTCGAGCGCCGCCCGCACCGACAGACGAGGCGTTCCGGCCCATGCCACGAGGTCCGGGCCGTCGAGACTGGCCGCGACGATCGCGTGGCTCCCCGCGACGGGACCGGCGGAGCGGACTCCCGTGCGGTCCAGCACCGCGGTGGCTCCGGCCCCGACTCCCGCGCCGTCGAGGAGGACCACGGCTCCGGCACCGTCGCGCAGCTCCACCTCGACCGCCTCGGGCCCGATCACCACGACGTCGGCGCGCTCGGGGTCGCTCACGAGCTCGAAGCCGCACGTCGTCAGCTCGGCCGCGAGGGCCGCCGCCCCGGGGAGCGCCGGACCTTGCGGCAGGCCTGCGAGATGGACGGTTCCGAACAGCGCCATTGCTGCCTCCGGTGCGAGCGGGTCAGGTGTTACTGCACAGTACGTTTCGGGCGCGCTCCCCCGCAACGCCCGGATCCGCGCACCCCGGGCGCCTCGTGCGCCAAGATGGGCGCATGATCGAGGTTCTCGCCGGGACGGGGCTCGCGAGCGCCGCGGGCCTCAACGCCTACATCCCGCTCGTCGTGCTCGGCGCGCTCGGCCGGTGGACCTCGTTCGTCGAGCTGCCCGCCGCATGGCAGTGGCTCTCGAACGGGTGGGTGCTCACCGTCCTCGTCGTCCTGCTCGTGCTGGACGTCGTCGCGGACAAGGTGCCGGTGGTGGACTCGATCCACGACGTGCTGCAGACCGTGGTGCGGCCCGTCTCGGGCGGCATCGCGTTCGGCGCCGGCGCAGGGTCGCAGACCGTCGTGACGCAGGACCCGGGTGCGTTCTTCACGTCGGGCTCGTGGATCCCCGTCGCCGTGGGGCTCGTGCTCGCCCTCGGCGTCCACCTGACCAAGTCCACGACGCGCGTCGCAGTCACCGCGACGACGGGCGGCACGCTCACGCCCGTGGTGTCGACGGTCGAGGACGCCTCGAGCATCGGCCTCTCGCTCGCCGCGCTGCTCGCCCCCGTGCTCGTGCTCGTCGGGCTCGTGCTCCTCGCCTGGACGGCGGTGCGCTGGCGTCGCCGTCGCCGCCGCCAGCCCGGGAACGACGCAGCGGCGGGCGGGGACGATTCCCCACCCGCCGCTGCGTAGGTCGCTACTTGCCGCTGACGGCGTTCTTCAGGACGGAGCCCGCGGAGACCTTGACGCCGAAGCCGGCGGGGATCTCGATGGACTCGCCCGTGCGCGGGTTGCGGCCCGTGCGCGCGGCGCGCTCGACGCGCTCGACACTGAGCAGACCCGTGAGCTTCACGGCCTCGCCCTGGGCGAGCGAGGACACGAGGATCTCCTGCAGTGCGGTCACGGCCGCGTCAGCCTGCGTCTTGTTCAGGCCAGCCTTCTCGGCGATCGCTGCCACGACGTCGCTGCGGTTCAGTGCCATGGAAAAGCTCCTTCGGATCGTGCGGTCGACTTTCGACCGCCCACGGAACTATAAGGCTCCAAGACCCGCGGATTCGCGCCAGAAGCCGTGCGTGTCGCTGGGTGAGATCAGCCCGCGGCCCGGCACGCCCGGCACGTGCCGAACAGCTCGAGCGTGTGCGAGATGTCCGCGAAGCCATGCTCGACCGCTACAGCGTCCGCCCACCGCTCGACGCTAGGGCCGTCGATCTCGACCGCGAGGCCGCACGAACGGCACACGAGGTGGTGGTGGTGGGCCTTGCGCTCGCACAACCGGTACAGGGCCTCTCCGTCCGCGGCGAGCAGCATGTCGACCTCACCGGCGTCGCTCAGCGCCTGCATCGCGCGGTACACCGTCGCGAGCCCCACGGTGGACCCCTGGGAGCGCAGCAGGTCGTGGAGCTGCTGCGCGCTGCGGAACTCCTCGAGGCCGGCCAGCAGGTCGAGGATCTCCACGCGCTGGCGGGTCTGACGGGGACGGACGGTCACTCGGCGCTCCTTCTCGATCGCCCGGGCCTAGGCCCTCCATCCTACGTGGGACCTTCCTCCGAGTGCAGAACCGGCCACGTGGTGCGACGGTGGGAGGACGCCGTGACCTGCACGGCCGCACAGCGAGAGGACCGATCATGGCGAAGCACCTGCCGAAGTACACCGTGCCGTCCCTGACCCCCACGGAGGGAGCGAAGGTCGCCGAAGTGCTCCAGTCCCGGCTGCACGCGCTCAACGATCTCGCGCTCACCCTCAAGCACGTGCACTGGAACGTCGTGGGCCCGCACTTCATCGCGGTACACGAGATGATCGACCCCCAGGTCCTGGCCGTCCGCGCGATGGTGGACGCCGTGGCCGAGCGCATCGCGACTCTCGGGGTGGCCCCCGTCGGGACGCCCGGCGCGCTCGTGAAGGCCCGCACGTGGGAGGACTACGAGCTGGGCCGCGCGTCGACCACGGACCACCTGACGGCGCTCGACCACGTGTACGTGGGCGTCATCACGTCGCACCGCGAGGCCGCCGAGGCGGTCGCGGAGCTCGACGACGTGACGAACGACCTGCTGATCGGGCACCTGCACGAGCTCGAGCTGTTCCACTGGTTCATCCGTGCCCACCTGGAGTCGGCTGGTGGCGCCCTCAAGAGCTGACGACTCGACGACGGCGGGGATCGCGCACGCCACTCCCCGCCGGTCCGTCGTCGTCCGTGGTCTCGTCACGACGCTCCTCGCGGTGCTCGTCGTCGTCGGCCTCCTCGGTTTTCTCGGTGACCGCACCGCGGTGGCGAGGGCCGACGACGGCGGACGCGAGCTCGCCGTCACGTACGCGCCGGTCGCCCGCAACGGCACGGGCGTGGTCTGGCGCGTCGAGCTCAGCGATCCCGCGGGGCTGCCGCCCGAGGTCCAGCTCGCGATCGACGCGGCCTACCTGCAGATCTTCGAGCACCAGCGCTTCTACCCCGAGCCCACCGAGGAGACCCGGGACGGTGATGCGCTGCTCTTCACGTTCACGACCGAGGGCCAGACCTCGTTCGTGCTCGAGCACGACGCCTACCTCGCCCCGCGCTACTCCGCCGCGCGCAGCGGCTCCGTGAGCCTCGTGGAAGCGGGCGAGCGCGTGCTGACCGTCAGCTTCCGGACCGTCCTGGTGCCCTGAGCGGGCCCTCGAGAGGAACATGCCGTGGAGATCGTGGTCCGTGCCGTCATCGTGTTCGTCTTCCTGTGGATCGTCACGCGCATCGTCGGACGCGCGACGCTCGGCGAGCTGAGCACCTTCGAGCTCATCCTGTTCATCACGATGGGCGACCTGGTGCAGCAGGCCGTGACGCAGCAGGACTACTCGATCACCTCGGCGATCCTCGCCGTGGGCACCTTCACGCTCTTGACGATCGTGCTCGCGTGGATCAACGCGCGCTTCCGCAAGGCCCGCGTGGTCACGCACGGCGTGCCCGTGGTCGTGGTGCTCGACGGCGAGCCGCTCGTGCGGTCGATGCGCACCGAGCGGCTCTCCCCCGAGGACCTCTTCGCCGCGGCGCGGACCCAGGGGATCGAGCGGATCAGCGACGTGAAGATGGCCGTGCTCGAGGCGAACGGGCAGCTGTCCTTCTTCACGTCGGACGGCTCGAGCGACGGCGGCTCGGAGAAGCCGGAGGCAGGATGAGCGCGCTCGAGGTGGGTCGCGTGACGATGCGCCACCCCGACAAGGTCATGTACCCCTCGACGGGCACCACGAAGGGTGAGCTCGTCGAGTACCTGCGCGCCGTGGCAGCGCCCTTGCTCGCGCAGCTGCGCGACCGTCCCGTCACGAGGGTGCGGCTCCCGGACGGGATGGGCGGCGAGCGGTTCTTCGAGAAGAACGTGCCGCGCGGGGCACCCGCGTGGTTGCGGCACCAGACCTTGCGCGCCGCGCCCGGCGGTCCGGACGAGGGCAAGACGCTCGAGCTGCCCTTCCTCGACGAGCTCGACTCGCTCGTGTGGGCGCTCAACCTCGGCGCACTCGAGCTGCACACGCCCCAGTGGCGCGTGGGCCCCCGGGGAGGGGTCCGTGGTCCGGACCGGTTCGTGGTGGACCTCGATCCCGGACCGCCCGCGGGACTCGCCGAGTGCGCGCACGTCGCGCGGCTCGTGGCCGAGCGGCTCCGCGCGGACGGGCTCGCCCCCGTGCCCGTGACGTCCGGGAGCAAGGGCATCCAGCTCTACGCGCCGCTCGCGGGTGACGTCGACGTGATGCGGGTGCACGCCTACGGTCGCGAGCTCGCACGGTCCCTCGCCGCCGAGCACCCCGAGCTGATCCTGGCGACGTCGAGCCGCGAGGAGCGCACGGGCCGCGTGTTCATCGACTGGTCCCAGAACCACCCCGCGAAGACCACCATCACGCCGTACTCGTTGCGGGCGCGCGAGCTGCCGAACGTCGCCGCGCCCCGGACGTGGGACGAGCTCGACGGTCCGGACCTGGCCCAGCTCGACTACCGCGAGGTCGCCCGGCGCGTCGAGGCGGACGGCGACCTGTACCCGTGGGACGCGCCCGGCGGCACCCTGCCCCGGTCCGCCTAGGAGTCGAGCCAGACGCCGCGCGGGGGCACGAGCGCCTCGAGCTCGGGCCACAGCTCCTCGGGAAGCACCGCGCTCGCCGAGGCGACGGTCGCCGCGACCCGCTCGGGGTGGCTCATCCCGACGATCGTGCTCGCGAACCGGGCGTCCCGGGTCGAGAACTGGAGCGCCGCCGTGCGCAGGTCGGTGCCGTAGCGCTCGCACACCGCCCGCATGGCCGCGGCCGCCTCGACAAGCTCTGGCTTCGCCGGACGGTAGCCATAGCTCGTGATGCTCGGGTCGGCCAGGATCCCCGCGCCGTACACCGCGGCGTTGAAGACGGCCATGCCCCGGTCGAGAGCGCCCGAGATGATGTCGCCGGCACTGCGGTCCAGGAGCGACCAGCGCGAGTGCGTCAATAGGACGTCGAAGACGCCGAGCTCGAGGTACCGGGCCATGACCCGCGAGTCACCCCCCGCGAGCCCGACCGCCCGGACCTTGCCCTCTTCGCGCAACCGCACGAGCGTGTCGACGGCGCCGCCCGGGGCCGTGATCTCGTCGAAGTCGTGATACTCCGGGTCGTGCAGGTGCACGAGGGGCAGCTCGTCGAGACCGAGGCGCTCGCGGCTCTCCGCGATCGAGTCGAGCACCCGCGCACCGGAGTAGTCGCTACCGCGCGGGTCCACCTTCGTGACGACCAGGAAGTCCTCGGGCTTGCCGCCCAACTCCTCGAGCGCGCGGCCGATGCGCCGCTCGCTCTCGCCGTCGGAGTAGCCGTTCGACGTGTCGAGCGCCCGGATCTCGCTCTCGAGCGCCGCACGCGCCGTCGCGACACCCTCGTGCGCGGGCTCGACGTGACCGAGCGGACTACCACCCACGGTCACGGCCGTGATCGTCAGCCCCGTCGAGCCGACCGGCCTGTTCCAGCCGTCCGGCAGCGTGTTCGCCGTCGTCGTCATCCTTGCCCTCCTTGGCACGTGTACGCGCGGCGACCTGGGACCTTGTACCGGGCTGCGAGGTGCGCGCGCTTCGTAGCGTAAGGGCTGATCCCGTCGGAAGGACCTGCCATGCCCCGCGCGCTCGTCGTGTTCGAGTCCATGTTCGGCAACGGCCACCGGGTGGCCGAGCTCGTCGCGGAAGGCTTGCGCACCGCGGGCTGCGAGGCCGACGTCGTACCCGTCGCGGACGCCCCCTCGGCGCCCGAGGTCGACCTCCTCGTGGTGGGCGGGCCCACGCACGCCCTCGGGATGAGCCGCGTCGCGACGCGCGCGTCGCGGTCCACCCACGTCGCGACGGACGAGGACCGCGCGCGTGCGGACTCCGAGCCCGGGGCCGAGTCCGGTCCCGGCGTGCGCGAGTACCTGCGCCAGCTCCGGCTCCCCCAGGGGCTCGCCGTCGGCGCGTACGACACGCGCGTCAACACCGCCGTGCCCGCGGGCGCGAGCCGCGGCATCGCCCGGCGCATCACGGCGCTCGGCGGCGAGCTGTTGACGAGCGCCCAGGGATTTCCCGTGCGCGCCGTGACCGGTCCGCTCGCCGAGGGAGTCGAGGAGCGCGCGACCGCATGGGGCACCGAGCTCGCCACAGCGCTCGCCGAGCGAGGACACCGGGTCGCCACACTCTGAGGACGCCGGCGCAATGACGCTCCCACCCAGCATGATGAAGGCGTGACAACCACCGATCCGAGCGCAGAGCCCTGGGACGAGGACGAGTACCTCGAGACGCTCGAAGAGGAACGGCGCGCCTTCGCGTGGGTGCTGCGCACCGAGGGAGGCTTCTCCCCCACAGCCGCCCTCGATGCGGCCATCGAGCACTACCCCGTCGAGCCGGCAGACTCTGCGCAGCGCGGGCTCGTGTTCCACGACGAAGCGTGGCACTGGGCGCTGCTCAGGCTCTACGGCGAGGGCTACTGGCGCGAACGGCCTGAGCTCGCCAAACCCTCGGCGGCGTACCGAGCACAGGCCCACCTCGCCTGACTCGTGCGCTCAGCCGACGGCGAGCGACTCCCCGGCGGCGAGCCGCGCGTAGGTTGCTCCCGTCCCCGGGCCGTCCGGTCCGAGCAGCCGGTCCATGAGGCCGAGGCCCTTCTCGCTGAGGAGCGCGTCGTGGATCGCGACCGTGTGCCGTGGCGCCACGAGGCGGACCCAGTCGATCAGCTCGGCCGTCTTGACCCAGGGCCCGTGGAGAGGGACGGCGAGCACGTCGAGCTCGACGCCCGGGAATGTCAGCGCATCGCCGGGGTGGAACACGCGCTCGTCCACCACGAAGCCCACGTTGCGGATGCGCGGCACGTCCGCGTGGACCTCCGCGTGCCAGTCCCCCACCGCACGCACCGAGAAGCCCGCGGCCTCGAACGTGTCGCCGTCCTCGACCACGTGCATGCGCCCGTGCGGCGCCTCGAAGACGTCCTCGAACGCGGGGTTGGTCCACACCTCGAGCTCGGGGCGGTCCGCAAGGGCCGCCCGCAGCGCCCCCTGGTCCACGTGGTCCGGGTGCTCATGGGTCACGAGCACGGCGTCGGCACCCGCGAGTGCCTCGGGCTCCGTCCACACCCCGGGGTCGATCACGAGGCGGCGGCCGTCCTTGACGAGCGTGAGGCACGCGTGACCGTGCTTGACGACCTCGAGGCCGCTCACTCGGAGTCCGCCGTCGGCGCCGCGGGAATGTCGAGCTCGCGGGCCGCGTCAGAGATCTGGCGTGCCAGTGCGAGATCGCGGCGGGACAGCGCGTCGACGTCGTGCGACGTGAGTCGCACCGTGACGGCCGGGTAGCGCAGGTCCACGTCGGGGTGGTGGTTCGCGCCCTCGGCGAGCTCGGCGATCGCCTCGATGAGCTCTACCCCGGCCGTGAACGAGCCGGTCTGGAACGTCGCGTGCGCCGTGGTGCCGTCCACCCGCCAGTCGCCCGTGCCCGGTCCGGCGAGGAACTCCTCCGCAGTGATCGTGTCGGTCATGCTTCGACCGTACTCCGTGCCGCGCTCAGGCGCGGGTCAGCACGAACACGGGGATGGTGCGCTCGGTCTTGTGCTGGTACTCGGCGTACGGCGGGAACGCCTCGACCGCGCGCGACCACCACTCGTCGCGCTCCGCACCGGTGGCCTCGTGGGCGACGTAGTCGTGGCGCTCGGGACCGTCCTGCAGCTCGACCTCGGGGTGCGCCACGAGGTTGAAGTACCACTGCGGGTGCGTCGGGGCACCGCCGCGCGAGGCGACGACGGCGTACCGGCCGTCGTGCTCCACGCGCATGAGGGCCGTCTTTCGCAGCGCCCCGGTCTTGGCGCCCCGGGTGGTGAGGACGATCACGGGGCGGTCGTGCAGCGTGAGCCCCTCGGTGCCGCCGGAGCTCTCGATGAGCTCGGCCTGCTTGCGGGCCCAGTCCGAGGTGCTGGGCAGGTAGTCGCCGTCGAGGGGCATGGTTCTCCTTGGTTGAAGGGAGTCCACCGCACAACCGTGCCGAGCGTCCCCGTGTTCCCGTCGCGGGGTCGCGCACCTGTCACGTTTGTCACGGCCCTCTGCAATGCCGAGCCATGGTCGAGGCCCCTAGCATCGCTCCATGACCGGTCACGAGGGACCCGGGACGCTCGCGACGCCGCGCGCAATGCATGGACGCCTCACGGGGATCGCAGGGCTGACCCCCGGGTACTTCGCTGGTGTGATGGCCACGGGGATCGTCTCGATCGGCGCGCAGCTCAAGGGGCTCGTGCTGCTCGCCGGGGTCCTCTTCTGGGTCGCTCTCGGCTTCTACGCGATCCTCGTGGTCCTCAACGTGTGGCGGTTCGTCGCCTACAGAGACTACGTCTCCGACGACTTCCGCGACCCCGCGCGCGCCTTCGGCTTCTTCACGTTCATCGCGGCGACGAACGTGCTCGGTGCCGCACTCGTGGGCACAGGCCGCACCACGCTCGCCGCGGGGCTCCTCACGGTCTCGGTGCTCGTGTGGCTCGTGCTCGGCTACGTCATCCCGTGGACGTCGGTGCTGGGCAACCAGCGCCGCCCCATGCTCGACACGGCGAACGGCACGTGGTTCATCTGGGTGGTGGCGAGCCAGTCGATCGCCGTCGTCGCCGCAGGCCTCGAGCCCGTGTACCACCACCTGCGCAACGAGCTCGCGATCCTCGCGGTGTTCGCGTGGTCCGTGGGTGTGGTGCTGTACGCCGCGTGCGCCGTCTTCGTCGCGCTGCGCGTCATGCTCTACCCGCTCGAGCCCCGCCACCTCGACCCGCCGTACTGGGTGTCGATGGGTGCCGTCGCCATCACGATCGTGGCGGGCGCGCGGATCGTGGAGATGGAGGACGCGCCCATGATCGACGTGACGCGCGACCTCATCGCGGGCCTGTCCGTCGTCTTCTGGGCCTTCGCGACATGGCTCATTCCTGTGCTCGTGGCTGCCGGAGCGTGGCGGCACTTCATCCACCGCTTGCCGCTGCGGTACGTGCCGACCATGTGGAGCCTCGTGTTCCCCCTGGGCATGTACTCCGTGGCGGGGATCTACCTCGGGCGCGCGGACCGCCTGCCCGTGGT
>JAAYZM010000306.1 GCA_012514835.1 Actinomycetales bacterium | reverse complement strand
TCTGCGGGGCGTGGCGTGCGATCGACGCGACGGCGGCGGCGAGGGCGGCCTGCGTGTCGAAGAGGATCGCGGTGTGGAACAGGCCCGCCTGGCCGGGGCCGGGCGGCGGGAGGTCCGGGGTGTGCCGCAGCACGACGGCGGGCACGCCTGCGCGGCCGAGCGTCACGTTGGCGGCCCGGGCGGGGCCCTGGTGCTCGATCGGCGCGGGGACGTCGAGCACCTCGAGGGTGACCACGTCGCGGTAGTAGCGCGTCATGGCGTCGAGGTCGCGCACGTAGAGCGTGACGGCCTCCATCGCGGTGGCAGGTGCCAGCAGGTCTGTCGTGTTCATGGCTCGATAGTACTTGATTCTTCAACTACCCCGCAACCCCTCCCGCGAGGTAGTGGGGCGGGGGTGGAGCGGGGCGGTGGCAGCGGGGTGGGAGGATGGCCGGCGTGCGTGGGGACGAGAGTGGGCCGACGGCGGAGCTGCGGGCGGGACGGCACCCGCGCGACCGTGTGGTGCGGCGGTACCTGCAGCTCGTCGTCGGGCTCGCGCTCTTCGGCTTCTCGCTCGCCGTCATGGTGCGTGCCGAGCTGGGCCTCCCGCCGTGGGACGTGCTCCACCAAGGAGTGGCCGAACGCACCCCGCTGACATTCGGCACCGTGGTGATCGCGTTCTCGATCCTCGTGATGTTGCTGTGGATCCCGTTGCGCCAGCGGCCGGGCACCGGCACCGTCGCCAACGCCCTCCTCGTGGGCGTGTTCGTGGACGTGGGGCTGTGGCTCCTGCCCGAGGTGAGCCACCTCGGGCTGCGCATCGCGATGCTCGCCGGAGGGATCGCGCTGTGCGGCGCGTCGACGGGCCTCTACGTGGGCGCGGGGCTCGGACCTGGCCCGCGCGACGGCCTCATGACGGGCCTCGCGGCGCGTGGCATCCCCCTCGGTGCGGCGCGCGTGGGCATCGAGCTCACCGCGCTCGCGATCGGGTGGGTCCTGGGTGGGACGGTGGGCGTGGGCACGCTCGCGTTCGCGCTCCTGATCGGTCCCGTCGTGCACTGGTCCGTGCCACGGATGCGCATCGACCGTCCGGCTCGAACGGAGTAGCCCGAAAGGGTGGACAACTCCTGCCCGATTTGTCACGATATGAGGACTGTCCTATCCCTCCGGTGAGCGGAACCACCGTGACGCAACGCATCGATGCAGTCCGCAACCGCAAGGCACTCGTCGCCGCGGCGGAGTACGTCTTCGCGGAAGTCGGCCCCGACGCCCCCCTCGAGCTCGTCGCGAAGCGCGCACACGTGGGCCGTGGCACCCTCTACCGCCACTTCCGGGACCGGATCGACCTGGCCGCCGCCGTCTACGAGGAGCACCTCAACGAGCTCGAGCGCTACGTGGCCGAACGCGCCGAGGCGCCGGAGATCGCGCTCGAGCTCATGACGCGCATCGCCGAGCTGCAGGGCCAAGCCCGGGGGATCCAGCCGCTCTTGCTGCGCGCCGCCGCCGGACGCGAACGGCTCGCAGTCCTCAACGCCCGCACCCGCGAGCTGCTGGCCGGCCCGCTCGCCACGAGCAAGGCCGCGGGTGTGGTCTCCCCGGAGATCAGCATCGAGGACCTGCTCATCGCGATCGACATGGTCGAGGGAGCGCTCGGCGCTCTGTCACGCGACAAGACCCCGGAGACGGCCAAGCGCGCCTTCTCGTTGCTGATCCCGGCCCTGACGAGCGGCCCGGGAGTCCCCCTCGCCCAGTTCTGGTCGGCGCACCCCGCCGTCGGCGCCGCGAGCTGAGCCGCCCCCACCTCCCCTCGCGCACGCGTGCGTGCCAGAGTAGGAGCACGGAGGTGGAACCGTGGCGCTGCTCGTGATCACCCTGGCCGTCAGCATCGCCCTGACGGTGTTCGCTTACGGGCTCAACGCCTCCACGGACGCGCTGACGCACCTCGTGCGCCACCCCCAGCTGCTGCTCGCCTCGCTGCTGTCGATGTTCGTGGTCATGCCCGTGCTCGCGCTGTTCGCGATCCTCGTGGTGGACGCACCGGTCGCCACGAAGATCGCCGTCGTCACGCTCGCGCTGTCCCCCGTGCCCACGCTCGTCGCGAAGAACCAGCTGTTCACGGGCACCCGCGCGGAGTTCGCGGTGAGCCTGACGATCTTCTCCTCGGCGGCCGCCGTGGTCCTCACCCCGCTCATGTCCGCACTGGTCGGGGCGATCCTCGACGAGCCGCTCTACGTCAAGCCCGGCGCCCTCGCCCTGCGGGTGCTCGGGTTCATCGTGCTCCCCCTCGCGCTCGGCATCGCGCTGCGCCGGGTCCGGCCAGAGACGGCCGAGAGGGTGCGCGGCCCAGCACTGCGCGTGGCACAGGTGGGCCTCGCGATCGCCGTCGTCGTCCTCGTGGTCGTCACGTGGGACGAGATCCTCGCCGCCGCGGCCCCCTCGACTCTCGCCCTCATCGTCGCGTTCGTGGTGGCGGGCATCCTCGTCGCGCACGCGGCCCTCCACGGCCGCCCCGACGAAGCGCACGTGCTCGCGACGGTGAACTTCTCGCGCCACCCCGCGATCGCGATCGGCATCGCGTCCACCACCCACCCCACCATGGAGTTCGCCGCGGTGATCCTGCTGTACGTGGTGATCGCCGCGCTCGCCGCCGCCGTGTACCGGGCCGTGGTGCTGCGCCTAGACCGCGTCGCGGCGCCGGTCTAGCGCGAGTTGAGGGTCAGCCCCTGCGGTCGAGGAGCGCCGAGGTGGGCGGCGTCCACCCCATCACGGAGTCCGCTCCGCGCAGCGCGACGCTCGACGGCGTGCGCCGCACGATCGCGTTCCTCACCGTCTGACGCCAGCCACCACCGAGGTGCGAGCCGAACCGCGCGCTCGCGAGCGACGCGCGTCCGAGCGCACGCGTGCGGGGCCGTCGCTGGCGGTCGAAGTCCGCGAGCGCGGCACGAAGGTCCGCGCCCTGCGTGACGGGTCGGCCTACCAGGAGGCCCACGCACAGGCCGTCCTCGAGCGCGCTCGCCGCACCTTGCCCCATGGTGGGCACGAAGCCGTGGGCGGCGTCCCCGATCATGACCACGCGGCCGGTGAAGCATCGCGGCAGCCCGCCCGGGAGGTGGTGGACGTCGTGCCGCAAGAGCGCCTCGGGCACGGTCGCGTCGATGATCTCGCGCACGGGTGCCGCCCAGTCGGCGAAGCGTGCGCGAGCGGCGGCGAGCTCGTCGTCGTGCGTGGTGCGCTCGGGCAGCGCGACATAGCCGTACCAGTAGGACGCGTCCTCGCGCACGGGCATGACCCCGAACTCGGCGCGCGGCCCCCAGTACTGGCGCAGCGTGGGGTCCCCGAAGCGCGCGGGCACGATGGCCCGCCAGCTCGAGAAGCCCGAGTAGACGGCCTCACGTCCGGGGTAGAGGGCGGCGCGCACCCGGCTGTGCATGCCGTCGGCACCGACCACGAGATCGGCCTCGCGCCCGGCGACGACGGCGGGCGCCCCGGCGGGGTCTCCCGGGTCGAGCGACTCGACCGCCGTGCCCGTGACGACCTCCACCCCCGCGG
>JAAYZM010000305.1 GCA_012514835.1 Actinomycetales bacterium | reverse complement strand
TGGCCTCCCACGGGATCGAGCGCCGGGACTTCAACTCCTACGGCTCGCGCCGTGGCAACCACGAGGTCATGATCCGCGGCACGTTCGCCAACATCCGGCTGCGCAACCAGCTGGTCCCGGGCGTCGAGGGCGGCTTCACGTACAACTTCGTGACGGACCAGCAGGACACGATCTACGACGCCGCGCAGGACTACGCGGCCGCGGGCACGCCCCTCGTGGTGCTCGGTGGCAAGGAGTACGGTTCCGGCTCCTCGCGCGACTGGGCGGCCAAGGGCACCGCGCTGCTCGGCGTGCGCGCCGTCATCACCGAGTCCTTCGAGCGCATCCACCGCTCGAACCTCATCGGGATGGGCGTGCTGCCCCTGCAGTTCCCCGAGGGCGAGTCTGCCGAGACCCTCGGCCTCGACGGCACGGAGACGTTCGACATCACCGGGATCACGGCGCTCAACGACGGCGCGACGCCCCGCACGGTCGCGGTGACGGCCACGCGGGCCGACGGCGCGGTCGTGGCCTTCGATGCCGTGGTGCGCATCGACACCCCGGGCGAGGCGGACTACTACCGCAACGGCGGGATCCTGCAGTACGTGCTCCGTTCGCTCGTCTGAGCGACCCGCACACCCAGACGGCGGCCCTGCGAGACACTCGCGGGGCCGCCGCTCTCGTCGGGCGGGGCTACGCTCGGACCATGGCCCGCTACGAAGCGAAGACGGTTCCCACGGACGCTGACGTCGACGCGTTCCTCGAGTCCGTCGAGCACCCCGTCCGCCGCCGCGACGGACACACGCTGCGCGAGCTCTTCGAGCGGGTCACGGGACAGCCCGCCGTGCTGTGGGGGCCCTCGATCGTGGGCTTCGGCTTCCACCACTACGAGTACGACTCAGGGCACTCGGGCGACGTCGGGGCGATCGGGTTCTCGCCCCGCAAGACGTCGACCACGGTCTACCTCATGGACGGCCCCGCCGCGTACGCCGAGGAGCTCGAGCGGCTCGGCCCGCACACCGCGAGCAAGGCGTGCCTCTACCTCAAGGACCTGTCCAAGGTCGATCTCGACGTGCTCGCCGAGATCGTGCGGCGCTCGTTCACCAAGCACCACCAGCCCGGCGCGGCGTCCTAGCGGCTCAACCGTCCAGGACGGCCGCGAGGGTGCGCTCGCCGAGGGCGAGGTACTCGGGGTTGTCGTCCGAGCGGGTCAGCAGCGCGGTCGCGAAGGACAGCGCCCAACCGCGGGCGCGGCGCCACAGCGCGTCGGTCCCCGCGGGCGAGAGCTCGGCGTGCGTCGCGGAGACGAGACCGATGAAGCGTTCCCGTCCCGGACGGTCGAACAGGTACCACGCGACGGCGAGGTCGACGGCCGGGTCGCCCGAGCACAGGTCCCCGAAGTCGACGACGGCCGCGAGGGAGCCGTCGTCGGACACCACGAGGTTCCCGGGGTGCAGGTCGCCGTGGAGCCACACGGGCGGGTCCGCCCACGCGGGTGCGGCGAGCGCGTCGGCCCAGATCCGCTCTGCGAACGTGCGCACGGCGAGAGGCAACGCGTCGAGCCGCCCGCGCAGGATGGTGTCGCGCTCGGCAAGGGGGACGCCGCGAAACGGGTTGTGCGGGGCGTCCGACGGCGCGGGGTGGTGCAGGCTCGCCACGAAGGTGGCCAGCGGCTCCGCGAGCGGCCCGGTGTCCGCAGGAGCGAGCTCGATCGCGTGGCGGCCCTCGATCCATGGCAGCACGCTCCAGCTCCACGGGTAGCCCTGATCCGGCTTCCCGGTGCGTACCGGCACGGGGACGGTGACGGACAGCGCGGGTGCGAGCACGGTGAGCCACTGCTGCTCGTGGAGCACCAGAGGCGCCGCGAGCTCACGGCGCGGCATCCGCACGGCGAGCACGTCCCCGAGGCGCCACATCGCGTTGTCCCAGCCCTCGGCCACGAGCGTGAGCGGGAGGTCCGCCAGATCAGGGTGCTGGGCGCGCAGCAGGTCGCGCACCAGCCGCTCGGACACCTCGACCTCCGCGACGGGCTTGTCAGCCACG
>JAAYZM010000304.1 GCA_012514835.1 Actinomycetales bacterium | reverse complement strand
GTCAGCTTTCGCAACGTCCAGAAGACCTACGACGGCGAAACCCTGATCGTGCGGGACCTCAATCTCGACATTCGCCGCGGCGAGTTCCTCACCCTGCTCGGACCGTCCGGCTCGGGCAAGACCACCTGCCTGATGATGCTCGCGGGCTTCGAGACCGCCACGCATGGCGAGATCCGGCTCGACGGGCGCAACATCAACGACGTGCCGCGGCACAAGCGCGGCATCGGCATGGTGTTCCAGAGCTACGCGCTCTTCCCGCACCTGAGCGTCGCGGAGAACGTCGCGTTCGGCCTGCGCCGCAAGCGGGTCCCGGACGCCCGGGCGAAGGCCCTCGCGTTCCTCGAGCTCGTCGAGCTCGCCCACCTCGCGGAGCGCCGCCCGGCGCAGCTCTCGGGCGGGCAGCAGCAGCGCGTCGCGCTCGCGCGAGCCCTCGTGAACAACCCCTCCGTGCTCTTGCTCGACGAGCCCCTCGGCGCGCTCGACCTCAAGCTGCGCCGCCAGATGCAGGTCGAGCTCAAGCGCATCCAGACGGAGGTGGGCCTCACGTTCGTGCACGTCACGCACGACCAGGAAGAGGCCATGACGATGGCGGACACCGTGGCCGTCATGAACGCGGGCAGGATCGAGCAGATGGGGTCGCCCTCCGAGCTCTACGAACTGCCCCGCACCGCCTTCGTGGCGAACTTCCTGGGCCAGTCGAACCTCCTCCTCGGCTCGGTCGTGGACACGGGCGCCACGCTCGGGATCGACGTCGGTGGCTCCCGAGTCCTGCTGCCCGCGGAACGTGCGGTCTCCGCCGAGGGGCACGTGCTCGTGGGCGTGCGGCCCGAGAAGCTGCACATCATCCCGGCAGGCGAGCAGGCGCAGCCCGGGTGGAACGTCCTGGACCGCGCGGTCCTCACGGACGTGTCCTTCACGGGCGTCAGCACGCTCTTCCGGGCCGAGGTGCCGGGACTGGGCACGCTCGCGGTGTTCGAGCAGAACCGGCACGGGGCGCCGGTGGGCGCCGTCGGCGACGAGGTCTCGCTCGCGTGGGACCCCGCGTACACGTTCGGTCTCGACGGGGACGACGACGCCGCCTCGGGTGCCGTCTCGCTCACCGGGAGCCGTGCGTGAGCATCGCCGCGGCCCTCTCGACCGAGGCCAAGTCGGGTCCCGTCGGCGGACCGTCCCAGGCGCCCCCGGCGCGCAAGGCGCGGCTCGGCGCCTACCTGCTGCTCTTGCCGGGCATGACGTACCTGTTCGTCTTCTTCGTGCTGCCGATCTTCGCGCTGCTCGCGACGAGCCTGTACGTGCGCGTCCCGGGCGCCGAGCTCGGCGTGTACGAGCCGGCCTTCCGGTGGCAGAACTACCTCGAGTCCCTCGGCTCGTACTACCCCGAGCTGTTCCGCTCGTTCGGCTACGCCCTGATAGCGACCGTCGCCGCGCTCCTCATCGGGTACCCGATGGCGTACGTGATCGCGGTGCGCTCGCGCGGCAAGCCGCTCCTGCAGGGCCTGCTGCTCGTGCTCGTCATCGCCCCGTTCTTCACGAGCTTCATCCTGCGGACCATCGCGTGGAAGCAGATCCTCGCGGACGAGTCGTGGGTCGTGGCCTCGATGAAGTTCCTCGGGATCCTCCCGCCGGACGGGCGGCTCACGGCCACGGCGTTCGCCGTCGTCTGCGGCCTGACCTACAACTTCCTGCCGTTCATGGTGCTGCCCATCTACGCGAACCTCGAGCGTATGGACACGCGCCTCGTCGAGGCGGGCGGTGACCTCTACGCGAACGGCCCGACGACGTTCGCCCGGGTGACGCTGCCCCTCTCGATGCCCGGGATCGTCGCGGGCACGCTGCTGACGTTCATCCCCGCGTCGGGCGACTACGTCAACTCCTCGCTGCTCGGGAACAACGCGACCACGATGGTGGGCCAGGCGATCGACCGCCGGTTCCTCGTGACGCTCGACTACCCGACCGCCGCGTCGCTGTCCGCGATCCTCATGGTCATCATCCTCGCGCTCGTGCTCGTGTACGTGCGCAAGGCCGGGACGGAGGAGCTGCTGTGAGCGCGCCGGTCGCCACGGAACGGGGCGGAGGTCCGACGACGGCCCCCACGGTGCGCCGTCGTCGGCGGAAGTTCTCCCTCGCGGACAAGATCGTGCCCGTCTTCGCCGGGCTCGCGTTCCTCTACCTGCTGGTCCCCGTCGCCTACACGGTCGCGTTCTCGTTCAACGAGGGCGGGCGGCGCAACCTCGTGTGGCAGGGCTTCACGCTCGACAACTGGCGCAACCCGTGCGGGGCGCCGCAGGTGTGCGAGTCCTTCGTGAACTCGATCCAGGTCGGGCTCATCGCGACAGTCGTGTCCACGGCGCTCGGGACCCTCATCGCGATCGCGCTCGTGCGCTACCGGTTCCGGGGCCGCACGCTCGCGAACCTGCTGATCTTCTTGCCCATGTCCACGCCCGAGGTGGTGCTCGGCGCCGCGCTGCTCGCGCAGTTCCTGTCCATGGCCATGCGACCCGGCTTCACCACCGTGGCGATCGCGCACGTGATGTTCTGCATCTCGTTCGTGGTCGTGACCGTCAAGGCGCGCGTGGCGAGCCTCGACCCGAAGCTCGAGGAGGCCGCCGCGGACCTGTACGCCTCGCCGTGGTCCGCGTTCTGGCGCGTGACGTTCCCGCTGCTCGTCCCGGGCATCCTCGCGGCCGCGCTGCTCGCGTTCTCGCTCAGCTTCGACGACTTCATCATCACGAACTTCAACTCCGGGTCGGCGTTCTCGACGTTCCCGAAGTTCGTGTACGTGTCCGCGAACCGGGGGATCCCCCCGCAGGCCAACGTGCTCGGCTCGGCGATGTTCTTCGCGGCGCTGCTGCTCGTGGTCGTGGTGCAGCTCGTGGGCGCCGCGCGCCGCAAGCGACTCGCCCGCCAGGCCTGACGCTCAGCTGCTCGCGACGAGGTCGGACTCGCGGACGGGATGGTTCTCGTCCTGGCAGAACTCGCCCGAGATCTCGCCGCTGCGCTGCGACGGCGTGCGGAGCTTCATCGAGTGCGGCGAGCACTCTTGCGACTGGTCCGTCAGCGGGACGCTCACGCGGCCACCGGACGGCGCGGAGAAGACCCGCACCTTCTTGTCGATCGTCGTGGTGATCGTGAGCGTCTCGGTCGTCTCGTTGACCACGTTCATCGTCTTGAGCGGGGTGCGGTACAGATTGCCGACCACGAGGAGCAGGACCGTGAACACGGCGAGACCGATCAGGGCCCTGCGCAGCAGCGGGCTCGTCGACTCTATGGCGTCCTCCAACAGCTCTCGTCCGGGCGTGCGACGCGGGGAATCCTACGCGTGCGCACCGACAGGACCCCACTCGATTTCCCGCTCGCCCGCAGCGCCGCGAACTAAGATCGAGGAGGGACGACGAGGTCCCGGGCTGACGATCGGAGCGGGCATGCGTGTCCTCGTGGTGGGCAGCGGCGGCGTGGGCGACGCGGTCGCCCGGATCGCCGCCCGGCGGGAGTTCTTCGAGGTCATGGTCGTGGCGGACTACGACGCAGCGCGCGCCGAGCGCACCGTCGCCGCGGCCGCCGAGCGAGACGTCGTGGGCTCACGCTTCACCGCCGCGCAGGTGGATGCGTCGTCGTCGGCCGCCGTCGCGGAGCTCGCGCGTGAGCACGCCATCACGCACGTCCTCAACGCCGTCGACCCCCGCTTCGTGATGCCCGTGTTCGAGGGCGCGTTCGCGGCCGGGGCGGACTACCTCGACATGGCGATGTCGCTGTCCACCCCGCACCCGGACCGGCCGCACGAGATCCCCGGCATCAAGCTCGGCGACCGCCAGTTCTCTCAGGCGGCGCAGTGGGAGGCCGCGGGGCGGCTCGCGCTCGTCGGGATGGGCGTCGAGCCCGGGCTCTCGGACGTGTTCGCCCGCTACGCCCAGGACCACCTGTTCGAGCGCATCGACGAGCTCGGCGTGCGCGACGGGGCGAACCTCACGGTCACGGACTCCCACGGGAACGAGATCTTCGCGCCGTCGTTCTCGATCTGGACCACGATCGAGGAGTGCCTCAACCCGCCCGTCGTGTGGGAGGCGGGCCGCGGCGGGCTCGAGGAGGGCTGGTACACCCTCCCACCGTTCAGCGAGCCCGAGGTGTTCGAGTTCCCCGAAGGGATCGGCCCCGTCGAGTGCGTCCACGTCGAGCACGAGGAGGTGCTCCTCATGCCGCGCTGGCTCGACGCGCAGAAGGTCACCTTCAAGTACGGGCTCGGC
>JAAYZM010000303.1 GCA_012514835.1 Actinomycetales bacterium | reverse complement strand
GGCGCCGGGCGTGAAGACGTCCCGCCCGGACTACGTGTACGGGTACGCGGAGGCGCTCGCGGACCACGTGGTGCGCCCCGTGATCTTCATGAACTACGGCGGCCCCATGCGCTGGCGCACCAAGGCAGGCGACGAGGTCGAGGTGGACCTCGGTACGCCCCTCACGAAGGACCTCACGGCCCACGCGTGGCGCACGGCCCTCGCGCCGACGGGTGAGTGGATCCCCGCGGTGCTGCAGGCGGCGAACACGCGCCTCGAGGAGGCCCGCAGGCACGTGCCCGACGCCGGGGGCCTGGTGATCGCCACCGACCAGACGCAGGCCCGGGCCTATGCCCGGATCCTCGAGCAGCTCACGGGTGACAAGCCCACCGTGGTGCTCAGCGACGAGGCGAAGGCGTCCAAGCGCATCGAGGAGTTCTCGGAGTCGACGGACCGCTGGATGGTGGCCGTCCGCATGGTCTCCGAGGGTGTCGACGTGCCGCGTCTCGCCGTCGGCGTGTATGCGACCGCGACCTCGACTCCGCTGTTCTTCGCGCAGGCCGTGGGGCGCTTCGTGCGGTCCCGGCGCCGCGGCGAAGTGGCCACGGTGTTCCTCCCCACGGTCCCGATCCTGCTGGGCCACGCGGCCGCCCTCGAGCGCCAGCGTGACCACGTGCTCGGCAAGCCGCACGGCGACGCGTGGGAAGAGGCCGAGGCGCTCATGGCCGAGGCCAACCGGTCCGAGTCCGCGAGCGACGACCTCTTGGGCGAGTTCGAGGCCCTCGAGTCCCGCGCGACGTTCGACCACGTGCTGTTCGACTCCCAGGCGTTCGGCATGCACGCCGAGCCGCTCAGCGCCGACGAGCAGGACTTCCTGGGCCTGCCCGGCCTCCTCGAGCCGGACCAGGTGCGCTCCCTGCTCGCGGAGCGCCAGAACCGCCAGCTCAAGCGCCGTGAACGTCAGGACCGTCGCGACCGTGCCGATCCGGACGTGGTGCTGCACCGGGCGATCGCGAGCAAGCGCAAGGAGCTCAGCTCGCTCGTGGCGCAGTACGCACACGTCGCGGGCGTCCCGCACAGCCACATCCACGCCCAGCTGCGCCGCGAGTGCGGCGGCCCGCAGGTCGCGAAGGCCACGCAGGAGCAGGTCGACGAGCGCATCGCCGCGGTCCGCCGCTGGCTGCGCCGCTGACGGCGGTCACTCGGCGGCGGCGGTGACCTCGACGGTGGCGCCCTCGGGCAGCTCGGGGAGCGCCCACAGGTTGATCGACACGGTGGACGTCTCTCCGGCGGGCAGCTCAGGTTCGTACTCGGTGGCGCCAGCGAGGATCGCGCCGCTCTCGTCGCGCACCACGGCGACCGCCTGGACATCCGTGGCGTCGTCCTCGGCGCCCACGAGGATCTCTGCGTCGGCCGTGAGCCACATGCTGGTGTCACCGACGTCCCACGAGACGACCTCGAGCGCGGAGACCTCCTCGCGCTGGGAGAGCACCGTGATGCTCGGGACCAGCTCAGCGATCGCCTCAGGGTCATCGACCTCGAGGAAGCCGGTGCTGCGTGTGAGCTCACCGGGGCGGAGGGTCACCCAACTCGTACCGTCCCCGAGGTAGTTCTCCTCGGCGTCGAACGCCTCGACGTAGACCCGGATGCTGAGAGAACTCTCGCCGTCTGTGGTGGTGATGGTGTCGGCGAGGAACTGCGCCGTCGTGTCGTCGCTCCACCACTCGAGGTTCGAGACGTCGACGTCCTCGTCGCTCCACGCGGGCTCTTCCGCCGCGACGTACTCGGTGGAGGTCTCCCCCTCCGTCGGAGAGCTCCCGAAGCTCGCGAAGTCGATGCTGCGCAGGATCCCGGAGAGCACCTGGAACAGGATGAAGGCGACCACGATGATGCCGATGATCTTGCGCCCCGCGGACTGGTTGTTCGAGGAGCGCGGCGGCGCGGGGCGCGGCGGACTGGGGCGAGCCGCGTAGGGGTTCGCCGTGCCCGACGGCGAGGTCGCTCCCCCGGGCCCCGTCCGCGCTGGCGGAGGCGTGGCGGGCGGAGGCGGGGCAGCGAACGTGCTCGGTGTGGCCTGCACGCGCGGGAGCGGCGCCGGGCCGTGTGCCGGAGTCCGCGCTGGTGTCGGAGTCCGGGCGGGACCGGGCGGCGGCGGGGTCGCCGGGCGCGGCTGACTGACCCGCGGGGGCGCCGTCGTCGTCCCCGAGATGGGCGGCTGCGGCGGCACGGGCGGTAGCTGGTAGGTCGCCGTCGGCCCCTGGGCACGTGGCCGCTCGCGCAGCACCGGGGTGGGCGCCTCGGAGTCGCGGATCGTGGAGACCTGCGTGTCGAGGTAGCGGCGGACGCGGATGCCGCGCGACGCCGCGTCCGCGAGGGAGACCCAGTGCCCGCGCGGGGACAGCACGTGGCCGTTGACCACGTCTCCCGGGCGGTAGCTGCCCGGCAGCTCGGGGATCTTGACCACTCACGCTCCCTGCGGGTCGGATGGGTACGTGCATCGTGGCACACCCGGGCCCGCGCCCGCTGGGACGGTCAGTGCGGCATGACGGCGAACTGCCAGGTCGCGTCGTCGGGCACGGGCTCGTTCCCCCACATCGGGAAGGTGACCGTGGTGCTGTCGCCGAGCCCGGGCACGGACGGGTAGGCGATGGCGAGGTTGAGGATCTCGCCGTCGGCGTCGCGGGCCACGGCCGCCATGCGCAGGGTGGTGGGCGGCTCGCCGTACTTCTCGGCCGTGAGGGTGGCCCTGACGGTGGGGCGCGAGGCCGCGTGGTCGAGCTCGAAGTCGGTGACTCGCGCGGTGTAGGGGTTGATCTCGTCGCTCACCATGAGAGGGGTGATCTCGACGGTCAGGTCCTCGACCTCCGCGTCGAACGGTTCGCTGAACAGGCCTATCGACAGGGTGGTCTCGCCGCCCAGCACCGTGATGAAGTCGGTCGCCTCGTGGATCTCGCCGTCGACGTCCTCCGCCTCGATCCGCACCGAGACCGTGGTGCGCGGGCGCTCGAGCCCCGGCGCCTCGACCGTGACCAGGAAGTGCGACGTGTAGTCGGCGTGCCACACCTCCCAGTCCGTCGCCTCGATGAGCGCGGCCTCCTCCTCGCTGAGCGTGAAGGACGGCAGCGCGGGCATGGTGGGCAGCGGGACGGTGGGCAGCTCGATGTCGATGTCCGCCCAGTCCTCGTCCAGGTCGATACCCCACTCCGGCTCGGGGTTCTCCACCCTGTCGATCCACCGGGTCGCGAAGATGCCCAGGACCCCGACGCCGAAGCTCACCAGGATCGCCACGACCGTCCCGCCGAGGCACCCGCCCCTGCGGCGCGAGCTTCCCTGCGGCGCGGGGCGAAGGTAGGGGTTCGGGTTCGGGGTGGCCGACGACGGTGCCCCCGGGGTGGGCGTGATGGGAGGCGGACCGCTCTGCGCGGGGGCGCCGTGGGTGGGCGCGCTGTGGGTGGGCGCGGTCTCGACGGGGACCCAGTTCCCGCCCTCGGTGAGCACGTGCCCGTTCACCACGTCGCCGGGCTGGTAGCCGCCGGGCAGCTCAGGGATCTTGACCACGGGCACCTCGCGTCGAATCGGTCTGGTGCATGGTGGCACAGCGAACCCGCCGCCCGGTGGACCCGCCCACGCGGGCCCGTGCGCCGTGGAGAGAGACTCCGCTGGCCGGAGGCTAGGTGAAGAGGGGGCGGAGGGTCTCCCATTGGTCGGCGCGGCAGTACACGGGGACGACGGCGGGCGGCACGGCCCGGGTCACCACCTGTCCGCCGTCGTGCACCGCGCCGTCCCACACGTCCACCCACGAACCCTCGGGCAGGTACGTGTCCCACGTCGAGACTCCGCCGGTGGTGACGGGGTGGACCAGCAGGTCGTCGCCCAGGAGGAACTCGAGGGGCCAGTCCCACACGCGCGCGTCGCTGGGCCACTCGAAGAACAGCCCGCGCATGAGCGGCCGGTCGGTGTCGATGGTCCGGCGCGCCTGCTCGGCCAGGTAGGGCACGAGCCGTTCGCGCAGCCGTGCGATCTCC
>JAAYZM010000302.1 GCA_012514835.1 Actinomycetales bacterium | reverse complement strand
CGTCCATGAGCTCGGCGCGGCCCGTGACGGCGGCGAGGGGGAGCCCGCCCGCGATCCCCTTGGCTGTCGTGACGAGGTCGGGGACCACCCCTTCGAGCTCGCTCGCGAACATCGCTCCCGTGCGCGCGAAGCCCGTCTGGATCTCGTCCGCCACGAATACGATGCCGTGCTCGCGCGCCCACGCGGCGAGCGCGGGCAGGAACCCGGGTGCGGGGACGATGAACCCACCCTCGCCGAGCACGGGCTCGATCACGATCGCGGCCACGGCGTCCGCCCCGACCTGCTTGTCGATCACCGAGATCGCGCGCGCGGCGGCCTCCTCGCCCGTCATGCCCGCGGGGTCGCGCAGCGGATAGCTCACGGGTGCGCGGTAGACCTCGCCCGCGAACGGCCCGAAGCCCGCCTTGTACGGCATCGCCTTGGCCGTCATCGCCATCGTGAGGTTGGTGCGCCCGTGGTACGCGTGGTCGAACACCACCACGGCGTCGCGCCCTGTGGCCTTGCGGGCGATCTTCACGGCGTTCTCGACGGCCTCGGCGCCCGAGTTGAGCAGCACCGACCTCTTGGCGTGATCACCGGGCGTGAGGCGGGCGAGCGCTTCGCACACGGCCACGTACTCCTCGTACGGGCTCACCATGAAGCACGTGTGCGTGAAGTCGGCCGCCTGGGCGGCCACGGCGGCGCTCACCTCGGGGGCCGCGTTGCCCACCGAGGTCACGGCGATCCCCGAGCCGAGGTCGAGGAACGTGTTGCCGTCGACGTCCTCGATCACCCCGCCCGCCGCGCGCGCGACGTACACCCCGAGCGTGCTCGCGACCCCCGCCGCCACGACTCCCGCTCGTCGCGCGGCGATCTCGCGCGAGCGGGGCCCCGGCAGCTCCGTCAGGATGTGGCGACGCTGCGGCACGGTGCTGGCTGCGGATACTTCTCCCATGACGGGAGGCTACGCCGGATCCCGCGCGTCAGGTAGGGGTTTCACCGCGGATTCCGTCGTCGGCGTCGTGTGGTGTGCGGGAAGGGGGCCGACGGCGGGGGATGATGGTGCCCGACACGTCCGCCTGGACCCGAGGAGACCCCGTGCTGTTCGTCGTCGGCATCGTCGTCTTCGTGCTCGGCCTGCTCGTCTCGATCGCCCTGCACGAGGTGGGCCACATGGTCCCCGCGAAGCGGTTCGGGGTGCGGGTCAGCCAGTACATGGTGGGCTTCGGCCCCACGCTGTGGTCGCGCACGCGCGGCGAGACGGAGTACGGGCTCAAGGCGGTCCCGCTCGGCGGGTACGTGCGCCTGATCGGGATGTACCCCACGGCCGAGGCGGTCGACGCGAAGCCGCGGGTGGGTCGCCTGGCCGAGCTGGTCGAGTCCGCGCGCGAGGCCTCCGCCGCGGAGATCCGCCCCGGGGAGGACCACCGGGCGTTCTACCGGCTGTCCGCGCCCAAGAAGCTGATCGTCATGCTCGGCGGGCCGGTCATGAACCTCGTCCTCGCGTTCGTGCTGCTCGCGATCGCCTTCTCCGGGATCGGGATCGTGGGTGCCACCACCACCGTCGGGGCCCTCTCGGAGTGCGTCGTGCTCACCACGACCACCGAGTGCGGCCCCGGGGACGCGGCCGCGCCCGCGAAGGCGTCGGGCATGGCGCTCGGTGACGAGATCGTCACGTTCGACGGCCAGGACGTCGCGGGCTGGACCGAGCTCACGGAGCTCATCCGCGACGCGGGCGGTCGCACGGTGCCCGTCGTCGTGCAGCGGGGCGGCGCCGAGGTGACGCTCGACGTGCCCTTGGCCCTCGTCGAGCGTGCCGTCCTGGACGGTGCGGGCCAGCCCGTGCTCGACGCGGCTGGCGAGCCCGTCACACAGTCCACGGGCTTCCTCGGCGTGACCCCCACGGCCGAGCTGCAGCGCCAGTCCCTCACCGAGGTCCCCGGCGTGTTCGCGACGGCCACGTGGGAGACCGTCAAGGTCGTGTTCACGCTGCCCGTGAAGCTTGTCGACCTCGTGCGCGTGACGTTCGGGGGCGGGGAGCGAGACGCCTCGTCGATCATCGGGATCGTGGGCGTGGGACGCATCGCGGGGGAGGCTGCCTCGGTGCAGGTGGACGGCGTGGGCCTCGCGGAGCGGGTCGCCGCGCTGCTGAGCCTCCTCGCGTCCCTCAACCTCGCCCTGTTCGCGTTCAACCTCATCCCGCTCGTGCCGCTCGACGGCGGTCACGTGGTCGGTGCGCTGTGGGAGGGGGCCAAGCGCCAGCTCGCCCGTGCGCGTGGCCTCGCGACGCCCCGGCCTGCGGACACGGCCCGGATGGCCCCGCTCGCGTACGCCGTGTTCGTGGTGCTCGCGGGCATGGGCCTGCTGCTCATCTACGCGGACCTCGTGCGCCCCGTGAGCCTGAGCGGCTGAGCCCGGGGGATAATGGCCCGGTGAGCGTCCCTGTCAGCCTCGGCATGCCCGAGCTTCCCGTGCCCGTCCTCGCCCCCCGTCGCAAGACCCGCAAGATCGCCGTGGGCAAGGTCGCGGTGGGCGGCGACGCCCCGGTCTCGGTGCAGTCCATGACGACGACGCCGACGACGGACATCAACGCGACCCTGCAGCAGATCGCCGAGCTCACGGCCACCGGGTGCGACATCGTCCGCGTCGCGGTGCCGAGCCAGGACGACGCCGAGGCGCTGCCGATCATCGCGAAGAAGTCGCAGATCCCCGTGATCGCGGACATCCACTTCCAGCCGAAGTACGTGTTCGCGGCGATCGACGCCG
>JAAYZM010000301.1 GCA_012514835.1 Actinomycetales bacterium | reverse complement strand
GCCGCGAGGATCCGCTCGCGCAGGGCCGAGCGCCAGTCCTCGTCCTCGGCCGGCGAGCGCACGGCGGTGAGGATCTCGCCGATCACGGCGTCGGCCACCCCGTCGAGCAGGGCCGCCTTGTTGGCCACGTGGTAGTAGAGGGACATCGCCTCGACACCGAGCCGCTCGGCAAGGGCGCGCATCGTGAGGGACTCGACGCCCTCGGCGTCCGCGAGCTCGACCGCGGCGGAGAGCACGCGCCCGCGCGAGAGCCCGGTGCGCTGGCGCGGCGGCGGCGTCGTCGTCACGCGGTGCTCCTCTCGTGCCGCGCCGCTGCCGGGAGGGGCGAGCGCGTGCCTCGATCTTAGGCCGAACGGTTCCGAGCTCAGGGGCGCGGGAAGGGCACCCCGGTGATCTGCTCGAGGCGCTCGAGCAGGGCGTCCTGAGCCGCCTCCTCGCGGGCGACCGGATGGGGGACCTGGATCTCGAAGCGCTTGAGATACTCGCCCGTGACGCGCGCGCCCGGGTCCGCGGAAGCTGCGAGCCACACCTGGGTCGCGGCCCCCTCGTCGACCTCGTCCCACGCGTTCGGCCCGCCCAGGCGCGTCTTGATCCAGCCGGGGTCGACGGCGTTCGCGAGGGTCCCGGGCCACAGGCGCGCGACGGCGAAGGCGAGCAGCACGTCGTGCAGCTTCGAGTCGGCGTAGGCCTGCATCCCGTCCCACTCGCGGGCCTCCCAGCTCAGGTCCTCGAGCTCGAGGCGGCCCTGGGCCTCGAGCCCCGAGGTGAGGTAGACGAGCCGAGCGGGCGCTGGCATGAGCGCGGTGAGCACGTAGGGCGCGACGGTGTTGACCTGGAAGATCCGCTCGAGGCCGTCCGCCGTCGGCGTGCGCGGGCTGCCCCCGCCCACGCCCGCGTTGTGGATCACCGCGTCGAAGGGGCCGGCGGCCTCGGCGGCGGCGGCGAGGGCCTTGGTCTGCGCGAGCGAGGCGAGGTCGCCGACGACGACCTCCGCGACGCCTGGGACGACTGCCCGCAGGTCCTCGGCGCGCTGCGCGTCGCGCGCGTGCCCGACGACGCGATGCCCTGCCGCGAGGAGCTGTAGCACCGACTCCAGGCCGATGCCGTCGCTCGAGCCGGTCACAAGGATGCTGGCCATCGGTGCTCCTTCGCTGCTGGGCTGCCCGAGCAGGCTAGCCCGAGGACGGCCCGCCTGGGACGAGACCCTCGAGAGCGGGAAGCGCTAGACGTGCCACTCGCGCGCGAGCGCCGCGGCTGCGACAAAGGCCCAGCGCTCGGGCTCGGCGAGGGCAGAGATCTCGCTCCCGGCCTTCTTCACGAGGCTCACGGTCCTGACCTCGGGCACGAGCTCCGGCTCGGGGACGCGGCCCGCGAGCACGGCGGCAGGTACCCCGAGCCTTCGCGCCCGTGCGAGGACCTCGCCCACGACCTTGCCCCCGAGGGACTGCGCGTCGAAGCTTCCCTCACCCGTGATGACGAGGTCCGCCTCGCCGAGCGCTCTCTCGAGGCCCGAGAGCTCGGCGAGCCGCGCCGAGCCCAGCTCCACCTGCGCGCCGAGCACGGCCGCGAGCCCGAAGGCGGTCCCGCCCGCGGCGCCCGAACCGGGAAGGCTCGCGAGCGCACGCGCATCGAGCACCTCGGCGAGGTGGGCGAGGCCCGCGTCGAGCCGCTCGACCTCCTGCGTCCCGGCCCCCTTCTGCGGGCCGAAGATGGCCGCAGCTCCCGTGGGCCCGAGCAGCGGGGCCGCGACGTCCACGAGGCAGGTCACGGGAGGGAGCTCGACGAGCTCAGAGGTGTCGACCTGCGCGAGGTCCTCGAGAGCACCTCCGCCGAGGGGCAGTCGCGAGCCCTCGGCGTCGAGGAGGCTCACCCCGAGCGCCCGCAGGGCCCCGGTGCCGCCGTCGGTCGAGGCCGAGCCTCCGAGCGCGACGACGAGCCGGCGCGTACGGGGGTCGCGCGCCGCGGCGCGCATCACCTCGCCGAGGCCGAGGGTGTGCGCGCCGAGAGGGTCGAGCCTGCTCATGAGCGGCAGACCGCTCGAGCGGGCGAGCTCGACCACCGCGGTGCCGTCGGGGCTCGCGAGCCACTGCGCGTCGACCGGGCGGCCGTCCGGGCCGTGCACGAGGGGCACGGTCTCGAGCGTCGAGCCCTCGAGGGCCGCGGCGAGCACCTCGAGAGAGCCCTCCCCGCCGTCGGCGAGCGGGAGCGAGCGCACCTCGTCCTCGGGTCGGACCGAGAGCCACCCGCGCCTCACGGCCCAGGCGACCCTGGCCGCGTCGAGCGTGCCCTTGAAGGAGTCCGGGGCGACGAGGACGCGCACCGGGCTCACTCGCCCAGCACGTGCTCGGCGAAGCGGCGGGCCGTGGTCGCGAGCACCGCGGCCGGATCGGCCGCCCACACCTGCGCGTTGAAGATCTCGACCTCGATGGGCCCGGTGTAGCCCGCCTCGGTCACGAGGCGCAGGTGGTGCCGGAAGTCGATGTGCCCGTCGCCCATCATCCCGCGCGAGAGCAACGCGTCCGGGGGCAGCGGGGTGATCCAGTCGCACACCTGGAAGGAGGAGATTCGCTCGCCCGCGCGCGCAACCTGCGCCTCGACCTCGGGGTCCCACCACACGTGGAAGGTGTCCACGGTGACGCCCACCTCGGCGGTGGAGAACTGCTCGGCGAGGTCCAGGGCCTGGCCGAGGGTCGAGAGCACGCCGCGGTCGGCGCAGAAGATGGGGTGCATGGGCTCGAGGGACAGCTGCACGCCCGAGCCCCGCGCATGCTCGACGAGCTCGCCGATCGCGCTCGCGACGCGCTCGCGGGCGCCGGCGAGGTCGCGGTCCCCCTCGGGGAGCCCGCCCACCACCATCACGAGGTAGGGGGTCCCGAGGGCAGCGGCCTCGTCGACTGCCCGCCGGTTGTCGTCGAGCGCTCGGCGTCGGCCCTCGGCGTCGGACGAGGTGAGGAAGCCCCTGCGGCACAGGGTAGAGACCTGCAGCCCGGCCTCGGCCACGAGGCGCGCCGCCCGCTCGACCCCGTACTCCTGGACGGGCTCGCGCCACAGCCCCACCCAGCCGAGCCCCGCGCGGGCGCAGCCCTCGACGAGCGAGGGCAGGTCCCACGAGGGCGTCGTCTTCTGGTTGAGCGAGAGGCGCTCGAGCACGGGGTCCCCGGGCAGCGGGGTCCGGCGCGTCGCGGGCAGGCCCGAAGGGACGTCGACGGCGCTCACTGCCCCACCCCGTACGTGGCGGCGAGCGCGCCCCAGCGGTGGGCTGCGAGCTCGGGGTCCGCGAGGAGCCCTGCCTCGTCGGCGAGCTCGAGGGTCCGCCCGAGGTGGACCACGCTGCGCGCGGCGTGCAGCCCGCCCACCATGGCGAGGCCCGGCTGCAGGCCGTCGAGCCACGCGAGGAAGGCGATCCCCGTCTTGTAGTAGAAGGTCGGCGCGCCGAAGATGTGCCGCGCGAGGGGCACGGTCGGGTCGAGGACCTCGTGGAATCGCGCGAGGTCTCCCTCGTCGAGGGCCGCGAGTCCCGCTGAGGCCGCCGGGGCGATCGCCGCGAAGATCCCGAGCAGCGCGTCCGAGTGGGCCTCGCCGTCGCCCGCGATGAGCTCGGGGTAGTTGAAGTCGTCTCCCGTGTAGAGCCGCACGCCCGCGGGGAGCGCGGCGCGGATGTCGCGCTCGCGCTCGGCGTCGAGCAGGGAGACCTTGATGCCGTCCACGCGGTCCGCGTGCGAGCGGATGAGCTCGAGCACGGTCTCCGTCGCGGCGTCGAGCTCGCGCGATCCCCAGTAGCCCGCGAGGGCCGGGTCGAAGGCCTCGCCGAGCCAGTGCAGGATCACCGGGCCAGAGACCTGACCGAGCACCTGGGAGTAGACGCGCAGGTAGTCCTCGGGGCCCTGCGCGGCGGCCGCGAGGTGGCGGCTCGCCATGAGGATCACCTGGGCCCCGGCACTCTCGACCATCTCGACCTGCTCGAGGTAGCCCGCCAGCACGGCCTCGAGGTCGGCACCCGGAGCGAGGTGGTCGGTGCCGGCTCCCGCGGCGATGCGCCCCGAGACCTCGCGGGCGCGCGCCGCGCTGCGCGCGACGAGCTCCTGGGTCGCGGCCCAGTCGAGGCCCATGCCGCGCTGCGCGGTGTCCATCGCCTCGGCGACCCCCAGCCCGAAGGACCACAGGCGCTCTCGGAAGGCGAGGGTCGCCTCCCAGTCGAGGTCCGCGGGGGCGCCGGGCACGTTCTCGGCGCCGACGCGCGGGACGACGTGCGCCGCGGCGAAGGCGATGCGCGAACGGGCCGGGGCCTCGGGGCGTCGCCAGTCGCGCGCGGGGGAGAGCTCGCGCTCGACGATGCTCCCGTCCGCGCGGGGGAGCAGCACGCGAGTCATCGCGAGGCGCCGCTCAGCTCGATGCGGCGACCCTGCGCCGAGGACTCGAGGCCCGCCTCGGCGAGGCGGATGCCGCGCACGCCGGCCCAGAGGTCGTAGGGGTGCTCGCCGTCGGCGACGACGTGCCGCACGAACTGCTCCCACTGGACCTTGAAGGCGTTGTCCACGGGGTCGTTGACGGGGACCTCGCTCCACTGCGAGCGGAAGTCCGTGCTCTCCACGAGGTCCGGGTTCCACACGGGCTTGGGCGTCATCTCGCGGGGCTGGATCTTGCAGCCGTGCAGGCCGACGACGGCGGAGCCGTGGGTGCCGTCCACCTGGAACTCGACGAGCTCCTCGCGGTGCACGCGCACGGTCCACGAGGAGTTGATCTGCGCGACCACGCCGCCGGAGAGCTCGAAGATCGCATAGGCCGCGTCGTCGGCGGTCGCGTCGTAGCGCGTCCCGTCGGCCTCCCAGCGCTCGGGGATGTGCGTCACGGCGCGCGCGGTGACGGCCTCGACCGCGCCGAAGAGGTTCTCGAGCACGTAGCTCCAGTGACAGAACATGTCGACGACGATCCCGCCGCCGTCCTCCTTGCGGTAGTTCCAGGAGGGGCGCTGGGCGCTCTGCCAGTCGCCCTCGAAGACCCAGTAGCCGAACTCCCCGCGCACCGAGAGGATGCGGCCGAAGAAGCCGCTGTCCACGAGCCGGCGCAGCTTGAGCAGGCCGGGCAGGAAGAGCTTGTCGTGCACGATGCCGTGCTTGACGCCCGCGGCGTCGGCGGCGCGGGCGATCTCCTCGGCCTCGGCGACGGACTCGGCCGAGGGCTTCTCGGTGTAGACGTGCTTGCCGGCCGCGATCGCGGCGAGGAGGGCCTCGCGGCGCACCGAGGTGAGCTGCGCGTCGAAGTACACGGGGTAGTCGGGGTTCGCGAGCGCGGCGTCGAGGTCGGTGGTCCAGTGCTCGAGCCCGTGGCGCTCGGCGATCTCGGCGAGCTTCTCGGCGCTGCGGCCCACGAGGAGGGGCTCGAGCTGGACGCGTGAGCCGTCGGGCATCGGGACGCCGCCCTGCTCCCGGATCGCGAGGACCGAACGGACCAGGTGCTGTCGGTACCCCATGCGTCCCGTGACGCCGTTCATGACGATGCCGAGCGACTTCATCCCTACCTCCTTGTGGAAAGCGCTTACCGCACGATAGGCGGTCGGAGTTCGGGGCGCAAGGAAGGGGAAGGGACCTCGCTGCGGGGCGGGGGTCTGGCAGCGGTCGCGGGTCCGAGCTCGGTCGCCTGGGCCGTGCTCGACCGGCTCAGTCCTTCGGTGGCGTGGACTCGCGCACGACGACCTCGCCCGGCACGCGGTGCACCCGGGCCGTCTCGACCTCGTCGAGCAGCATCGCCATGGCCCGTCGGCCCACCTCGACGAGGGGGAAGCGCACCGTCGTCAGTGCGGGGGACAGGTCCCGGAGGGTCGCGATGTCGTCGAAGCCCGCGACGGCAAGGTCCTCGGCCGGGCGCACGCCTCGCGCGCGCATCGCCGACATCGCGCCGACGGCCATGACGTCGTTCGCTGCGACCACGCAGTCGACGTGCTCGCCTCCGGCGAGGATCTCGGTCATCGCCTCGAACCCCCCGTCGCGAGTGAACTCCGCGACCGCGCTCGCGACGAGCGCTCCCGCGCCGGCGGTCTCGAGGCCCTCGTGGAAGCCCTCGAGCCGCTCGGTCGAGGTGAGGAGCTCTTGCGGGGCGGCGAGAAAGGCGAAGCGCCGGTACCCCAGGTCGACGAGCGCGCGCGCGAGCGCCAGGCCGCCCTCGCGGTTCTCGAGGCGCACCGTGTCCGCCTCGAGGACGTCCTGGCTCACGAGCGTGACCCGCCCGCCCGAACGGCGGAACAGCTCGATCTCGCTCGCGAGGCGCGCGTTGAGACCGGCGTCGTCGAGGCGCGAGCCCGCGAGGATCACGCCCTGCGCCCGCTGGGCCCGCAGGCCCGCGAGGTGGGCGATCTCGCGCTCGTAGGAGCGCTGCGTGCTCGCGAGGGTCACGAGGAGCCCGTGTCGCTCGGCCTCCTGGCTCACGCCTGCGGCGATCTCCGCGAAGTAGGGGTCGGCGATGTCGTGCAGCAGGAGTCCGATCATCGAGGCCCGCCCGCGGGCCACCGCCTGCGCCTGGAGGTTGGGCTGGTAGCCCAGGCGCTCGGCGGCCTCGAGCACCTGCTGGCGGAGAGGCTCCTTCACGCGCCGGGCCGAGCCGTTGATCGCGCGCGAGGCGGTCGCGAGGGACACGCCTGCGGCGTCGGCCACGTCCTGCAGGGTGACGGGCCGCCCCGTGCTCACGCTCATCACGCTCCCTCGGTCGAGGATGGTGGGGGTCAACCTAGCGCTCGGGCGGCTCCGCGGCCGGGCGTGGCGTGGTCAGCGCCACATATCTCGATGTGAAGATACTTCGGGATCGCGGTTACCATCGCTCTAGGGCGTCCCGCGCGAGGCAGGACGGAGCTCAGTCCGACGAAGGGTGGAGCAGGGTGGACCTGTTCGAGTACCAGGCACGCGACGTCTTCGAGAAGTACGGGGTCCCCGTACTCGCCGGCATCGTCGCGGACACTCCCGAGGAGGTGCGCGCCGCGGCCGAGCAGCTCGGCGGCGTCACCGTCGTCAAGGCCCAGGTGAAGACCGGCGGCCGCGGCAAGGCGGGCGGCGT
>JAAYZM010000300.1 GCA_012514835.1 Actinomycetales bacterium | reverse complement strand
GTGTGCCAGTTCGAGGGTGACCGCCACTCGCGGCTGCGCCTCCTGCGGGCCATCAAGAACCGCTTCGGCACCACGGACGAGGTGGGCTGCTTCGACCTCAACGAGTCCGGGATCGAGGGACTCTCCGATCCGAGCGGGCTCTTCCTCTCGCACGCGACCCAGTCCGTGCCCGGCACGTGCGTCACCGTCGCGCTCGAGGGGCGGCGCGCCCTCGCCACGGAGATCCAGGCGCTCGTGACACCGAGCGCGCTCGCGAGCCCGCGGCGCACCACGAGCGGCATCGACTCGAGCCGGCTCGCCATGGTGCTCGCCGTCCTGCAGTCGCGCGTGCGCGCGCCGCTCGGCAACAAGGACGTGTACGTCTCGACCGTGGGCGGCTCCCGCCTCACGGAGCCCGCCGTCGACCTCGCGCTCGCCCTCGCGACCGTGTCCGACCTCGACGGCCAGGCCCTTGCGCGCGGCATGGTCGCGATGGGCGAGGTGGGCCTGTCCGGGGAGCTGCGCCGCATCTCCGGCGCGGGGGTCCGGCTCGCCGAGGCCGCGCGGCTCGGGTTCACGCGGGCGATCGTCCCCGCGATGTCAGTCGACGCCGGTCAGGTGCCCGCGGGCATCACCCTCGTCGAGGTGCCGCACCTCGCGGCGGCCGTCCAGGCGGCGCGGGACGTGGCAGTCCGGTCCTGAGCCTTGGTATCCCGCGGCGCGCCCCCTGATCCCTCGCGCGGCGGACCGTAGGATCGAGCCGTGCCGCACACCCCCTCGTCCCTCGACCTCCTGCGCACCACCCTGGCCGCCGTCGCGCCGGGCACCGCGCTGCGGGACGGTCTCGAGCGCATCCTGCGCGGACGCACGGGCGCGCTCATCGTGCTGGGACACGACAAGACGGTCGAGTCGATCAGCTCGGGCGGCTTCCCCCTCGACGTCGAGTTCTCCGCGACCCGCTTGCGTGAGCTCGCCAAGATGGACGGCGCCGTGGTAGTCGACGCCCACACCAACCGGATCGTGCGCGCGGCCGTGCAGCTCCTGCCCGACGCGTCGATCGAGACGAGCGAGTCCGGCACCCGCCACCGCACCGCCGAGCGCGTCGCGAAGCAGACCGGCTTCCCCGTGATCTCCGTGAGCCAGTCCATGCGGATCGTCGCGCTCTACGTGGGTGGCCTGCGCTACGTGCTCGAGGACTCGGGCACCATCCTGTCCCGCGCCAACCAGGCCCTCCAGACCCTCGAGCGGTACAAGTCCCGCCTGGACGAGGTGTCCGGGACGCTGTCCGCCCTCGAGATCGAGGACCTCGTCACGGTGCGGGACGTGTGCGCCGTCGTGCAACGCCTCGAGATGGTGCGACGCATCTCCTCGGAGATCGAGGACTACGTCGTGGAGCTCGGCACGGACGGGCGGCTCCTCGCCCTGCAGCTCGATGAGCTCGTGGGCGGGCTGGGCCCCGAGGCGGAGCTCGTCATCCGCGACTACGTGGACGTGAGCCGCAAGGACCACTCCGCGACGGCCCTCACGGACGCGCTGGCTCTGCTGAGCTCGGCCGAGCTGCTCGACCACGCGCTCATCGCCCAGATCCTCGCCCTGCCCGGCGGTGGCGAGCTCGACGCGTCCGCGAGCCCGCGCGGCCTGCGGCTCCTCTCCCGCGTCCCACGCCTGCCCGGCACCATCGTGGACCGGCTCGCCGCCCACTTCGGCGGGCTCCAGCGCCTCCTCGCCGCGGGCATCGACGACCTCATGGCAGTGGACGGCGTGGGCGAGCAGCGGGCCCGCGCCGTGCGCGAAGGACTCTCGCGGCTCGCCGAGTCCTCGATCCTCGAGCGCTACGTCTAGCCCCGCGTTACGTCTGGCCCTGCGCGGTGCGTCGAGCGCTACTCGAGCGTGAACGTGGCCTGCGCGGACTCCGCACCGTTGAGCTTGACCTGGGCCTTGTAGGTCCCGGGCCGCGGCTCGGGCAGCCCTTCGGAGCACTTCGCGTCGGAGCGGATGCGGTCCCAGCTGGCCTCGTGGGTGTCGGACTTGCCGGCGCCGAGCAGCAGGTTGCGTGAGGCGTCCTCGCCGGCGTCGCAGTCGAGGCTCGACCAGATGCGGTCCGAGCCGCTCGTGATGAGCAGCTCGCGGCTCGCCTCGCCCACGTCCACGGTGCAGCCCGCGTCGCCGGTGTTCGTCACGGTCACGGTGAAGGACGGCGAGGAGTCCGCGGGGTAGCTGCTCCGGCCCGCGGCGAGGGTCAGCTCGAGGGCCTTCGCGTCGCACGCGGCGGCGGCACCGGTCGCATCTCCCGGCTCCTCGCCCGTGGCTTCGCCGTCGGCGGGGGTCTCGACCGAGGCCGTGGGGCTCGACCCAGCCTTCGCGTCCGACGGCGTCCCGCCGCCACCCTGGAC
>JAAYZM010000299.1 GCA_012514835.1 Actinomycetales bacterium | reverse complement strand
TCGCGACCGCTGCGGACGACTCGGTGGGCTGGCGCCTCGTGGCCACAGCAATCTTCGTGCTCGCCGCGCTCACCGACCGGCTCGACGGGTACCTCGCGCGCTCGCGCGGCCAGATCACGCCCCTCGGCATGATCCTCGACCCGCTCGCGGACAAGCTGCTCATGGGCACCGCGCTCGTGCTGCTCTCCGCCCAGGACCGGGTCGCGTGGTGGATGACCGTGGTGATCCTCGCGCGCGAGATCGGGATCACCCTGTGGCGCTTCGCGCTGCTGCGCTCCCAGGTGGTGCCCGCCTCGCGCGGCGGCAAGCTCAAGACGGTGATCCAGTCGGTCGCGATCGGGCTGTGGCTGCTGCCCCTGAGCCACCTGCCTGGCTGGGTCGAGGTCACGGCCACGGTCACCCTGTGGCTCGCCGTCGTCGTCACTGTCGCCACGGGCCTCGACTACCTCGCCGGCGGGCTGCGGGCCAAGCGCGAGGTGGCCGCGGCATGACGCCGCACCGCGCTGCTGGGTCGCACCTCGCCGCAGGGTCGCATCTCGCCGCCCGGCTGTGCGAGGCGCTCGTGGCGCGCGGGCTCACCGTGGCAGTCGCGGAGTCCCTCACGGGCGGGCTCGTCGCGAGCACCGTGGTGGACGTACCGGGAGCCTCGCGCGTGCTGCGCGGCGCCGTGGTCGCGTACGCGACCGACGTCAAGGCCTCGGTGCTCGGGGTGGACAGGGCGCTGCTCGACGCGCAAGGCGCCGTGGACCCGCTCGTCGCCCGCCAGATGGCCCAGGGCGTGGCGCGGGTCATGCGTGCCGACCTCGGGCTCGCGACGACGGGGGTCGCGGGACCGGACCCGCAGGACGGCTTCGCGCCCGGGACGGCGTTCGTGGCCGTGGCGCTCGGCAGGCACGTGCGGTCGCTCGACCTCGTGCTCGACGGCGACCGCGCCCAGGTCCGCGCGGGAGCCCGCGACGCGCTGCTCGGCCTCGCGCTCGCGCTCCTCGACGAGTCGGGAACAACCCCGACCGGACGCGCGTTGGGTGAATTGTGATGGCAAACCGGACGTCAGATGGCGCACACACGTGGCCTGTCGGTCCCGCGCGGTACCGTAAGATCACGCCCATCGAGCCAGGGAAGGGGGGCAAGACGATGATTCTTCTTCGTCGTGAGATCGGAGACGTGCTTCGTGGTGCCCGCCAGCGCCAGGGGCGGACGCTCCGCGAGGTCTCGTCCGCGGCCCAGGTCTCCCTCGGGTACCTCTCCGAGGTCGAGCGTGGGCAGAAGGAAGCCTCGTCCGAGCTGCTCGCCTCGATCTGCAACGCGCTCGACCTTCCCATGTCCGTGGTGCTGCGCGAGGTGAGCGACCGCGTGGGCGTCGCCGAGGGCCTGCGCGTCCCCGACACCGTGCCTGCCGAGCTGTCCGAGCTCGCCGGCCCCACGTGGACCGAGCTGCGGGACATCCTCTCGCCCGTCGGCTGAGCAGTCCCATCACGGGCGCGACGCCCACTGGCGTCCTGCCTCCGCGCAGCTGCTACGCGCGCAGGCGCAGCCCTTGGGGCGTGGGCACGAATCCCGCGCGCACGAGCGCACCACCGAGCGGACCGGTCCGTTGCTCGCGCGCCGTCATCGGCGCGCCGTCGCCGCGCCGCACCGTGAACGTCCCGAGCCGGCCCGCCCGGACCGTCGCGGCGAGCGCCTCCGCGGCCGCGTCGAGCGCGGTCGCGTCGTGCGTGAAGGTCAGCAGCGTGCGCCCTCCTCGCTCGACGAAGAGCGCGAGCTCGCCCCCCACGAGGACCACGACGGCACCCGCTTTGCGTCCCGGTCGCTGCGTCGCGTCCGGGTCCGTGGACGCGGGCCACGCGAGCGCCGCGCCGTACGGGTTCGCGGGATCGCTCGCGGCGAGCACCACGGCGCGGCATGCCTCGGTGCCGTGCGCAGGGGTCGCGCGGAGCGCCTCGACGGCCTCGGTGAGCGCGAACTGGGCGCCGCCGAGGTGCTCCACGAAGTACCCGCGTAGCACCTGGCCCGCGATCTCCATGCCGGACAGGACGCGGTAGAGCGGACCGAACCGGCCCGCGAGCCCCTCGCTCGGCAGCACGGAGCGCGTCAGGACGCCGTGGCGGGCCAAGAGCCGCTGGGCGAGTGCGTGCGCCGTGCGCGTGTCCTCGGCCTGCACGTCCTGCGACGGTGCGTCGACCGCCCGCGCGTCCTCGACGAGCGACCAGCGGCCCGCGCCAGCTCCCACGGGACGGTGCGCGGCGCCGGTGGGGCGCGCGTAGCGGCCGAGGGGCCGGGGGCGCGCCGTGGGCTGGGGCCGGGTGGGGGTGGTCGACCCGGCGAGCCACGCGCGCAGCGGCGTGAGCGAGTCGTTCGTGACCTGGCCCCGCCATACCGCGCGCCACAGCGCGGCCACGACGTCCGGCGCCGCGCCCTCGAGCCCCGTGCGGGCGAGCAGCGCGGGGAGGAACGCCGCCCCGCCCTCGGCGAGCGCACCGAGCACGAGCGCGTCGAGCTCCGCCTCCCGAGCCGCCGAGGCCTCGCCGTCGGCGTCCTCGACCGCACCTCGCCCCTCGTCCTCGGGTGGGCTCACGCTTGCCCGGGGTGCCCGCAGCAGGTCGGGCTCGCCCGCGGGGACGAGGCTGACGAGGCCGTCCTGCCCGGGCAGGGCCCCGTGACCGCGCCACGTCACCTCACCCGAGGCGACGAGCTCGTCGAGCATCGCGGGGGAGTAGTCCACCACGCGCGCGGGCAGGATCAGCGACTCGAGCGATCCCGCGGGGAGGGGCAGTCCCGCGAGGATCGAGACGGCCTCGAGCGTGCCCTCGACACCGCGCAGGCGCCCCACGCCTTGCCACGCGGGCAGGAAGCGTCCGAGCGCCGCAGAGTCGACGGGTTCGACCTCCGCGCGGAGCGCCGCGAGGGAGCGCCGCCGGACCAGCCGCAGCACCTGGGCGTCGCAGAAGTCCTGGCTGGCCGGGAGGGTGCGCAGCTCGTCGGGTCGCAAGCGTCCCGTCACGAGGGTGCCCGCCGTGACGAGGCGCTCGAGGGTCGCGGCCGCGACGGCCGGGGCGAGCCCGAGCCTCGCCCGCACGTCCGCGACCCCGAACGGGCCGTGGTGCCGTGCGAATCGGGCGACGAGCGTGCTGAGCGGGTCGCGCGCGGGTTCGAGGAAGACCTCAGGAACCCCTGAGGGCAGCGTGACGCCCAGAGCGTCCCGCACGAGCCCGGCGTCCTCGACCGCGAGCCAGAGCGCGCTGGACGTGGTACCCGGAGCCCCGCCGTCGTCGGCTCCTGCGAGGGCGCTCCCGGCGGAGGGCAGCCCGGGGACCTCGACGCACAGAGCGCGGCCCGTCTTGGCGAGCTCTGCCAGCCACCCCGCGACGTCGCCCCGCGACTCCTCGCGCACGGCCGCGGAGGCGTCCGCGAGCGCGAGCGGTCCGTGGGTGCGCAGCAGGTCGGCGAGCCCTTCCAGGTCCCGCACGGCCCGTTCGGGCGTGCGGCGGGCGAGCTCGTCCTCGACCTGCCGCACGACGTCGGGGTCGAGGAGATCGGCGAGCGCGCCCGCATCGTCGCCCAGCAGCTCGGCGAGCAGCTCGGTGTCGAGGGTGAGCGCCGCGGCACGGCGTTCCGCGAGGGGCTGGTCCCCGTCGTAGAGGAACACCGCGGTATAGGCCTGCAGGAGCGAGCGCGCGAACGGGGACGGCCGGGTGGTGGCAACCTCGACCACCTCGACGCGCCGCGCCGCGACGTCCGCCATGAGCTCCCGCAGCGCGTCGAGGTCGAAGTCGTCCTGGAGGCACTCGCGCGTCGCCTCGAGCAGGATCGGGAAGTCGTGCAGCTCGTGCGTCGCGTCGAGCAGCTGCGACGCGCGCAGTCGCTGCTGCCACAGCGGCTGGCGGCGGTCCGGTCGGCGGCGCGGGAGCAAGAGTGCCCGCGCGGCGGCCTCGCGGAAGCGCGCGGCGAACTGTGCCGAGCCCGCGACGAGCGCGCTCACGGCGGCCGTCACCTCGCCAGGGTCCAGCACGAGCGTGTCGAGGTCGAAGGGCAGCGGCGAGCCCGCACCCGCGCCCGCGGCGGTCCCGAGCACCCCGTCCGCGTCGGGCAGCCGCAGCACGATCCCGTCGTCGGCCACCGCCGCCGCGACGTCCACGCCCGTGCGCTCGCGCAGCCGGGCCGCGAGGACGAGGGACCACGGGGCGTGCACGCGTGCGCCGTACGGGCTGTGGATCACCACGCGCCAGTCGCCGAGCTCGTCACGGAAGGACTCGACCACGAGCGTGCGGTCGTCGGGGACGCGGCCCGTCGCCTGGCGCTGGGAGCCCACGTAGTCGAGGACGTTGTCCCGCGCCCAGGCGTCGAGCCCTGAACCGGAGAACAGCTCCGCGAGGGCGCCGTCGTCGGACCTCCTGGCCGCCGCGTCGACCTCCCTGACCCACGCCCCGAGAGCGCGCCCGAGCTCGGCGGGGCGACCGGGCGTGTCGCCCTTCCAGAACGGGAGGCGCCCGGGTTGCCCGGGCGCGGGCGACACCACCACCTGCTCGCCCGTGATCTCCTCGATGCGCCACGTGCTCGAGCCGAGCGTGATCGTGTCGCCCGCGCGCGACTCGTAGACCATCTCCTCGTCGAGCTCGCCCACGCGTCGCCCGCCCCGGTCGTCTCCCACCACGACCACGGAGAAGAGCCCGCGGTCGGGGATGGTCCCGCCCGAGGTCACGGCGAGCCGTTGCGCACCCGGGCGCCCGGTCAGCGTGTCCGTGCGCCGGTCCCACACGATCCGGGGCCGCAGTGCCGACTGACCGAGCTCCCCGATCTCGTTCGGGTAGCGGCCCGCGAGCATGTCGAGCACGGACGCGAGGAGCGCGTCGCTCAGCTGCGCGAACGGCGCGGCGCGGCGCACGACGGCGGCCAGCTGGGCCACCGTCAGCTCGTCGAGCGCGAGCATCGCGACCACCTGCTGGGCCAGCACGTCGAGGGGGTTGGAGATCTCCGGCTGCGACTCGAGCTCACCGCGGCGCATGCGGCGCGCGGCGACGGCGCACGCGACGAGGTCGCCGCGGTGCGTCGGGAACATCACGGTGCGCGAGACGGCTCCCACCTGGTGCCCGGCCCGGCCCGCGCGCTGGAGACCGCTCGCGACCGAGGGTGGCGCGCCGACCTGCACCACGAGGTCGAGCGCCCCGATGTCGATCCCGAGCTCGAGGGAGCTCGTCGCCACGACGGCGGGCAGCTCGCCCGCCTTGAGCCGCTCCTCGACGAGCGTGCGCTGTGCACGGCTCATGGACCCGTGGTGCGCGAGCGCGATGACGTCCTCGGTGACGCTCACGGCCGTCCCGGACTGGCCCGGGACCCGCGCGGCCCACGCTTCCCCGCGCGCAGGCAGCTCCGCGCCGTGGCGCGTGGCCCACACCTCGTTCATCCGCGCCGCGAGGCGCTCGGCCCCGCGGCGGGCGTTCGCGAACACGAGGGTCGAACGGTGCTCTGCGACGAGGTCCACGATCCGCTCGTCGACGTGCGGCCAGATCGAGGGCACCGGGGCGCGCCCGCCCTCGCCCGCGGGACGCTGCTGGTTCCCGGGGACGACGGCGAGCTCCGTGAGGTCCGGCACGGGGACCTCGACGTCGACGACGATCTCCTTGGTGGCGGGCGGCTGGACCAC
>JAAYZM010000298.1 GCA_012514835.1 Actinomycetales bacterium | reverse complement strand
TCGGCCTCGAGCTCTGCCTCGAGGTCGATGTCGAAGGCCTCGAGCAGCTCGCGGTCCTCCTCCTCGGCCGAGACCATCTCGACGACGTAGCCGAGCTCCGCGGCGAGCGTGCCGAACGTGTCCTCGTCGAGCGACTGCGTCGCGGTGGCCATCTCACCGAGGTGGAACAGCACCGTGACGAGGCTCGCGGGGTTCGCGTCGATCTTGTCCGCGAAGTCGTTCAGCGACGAGCCGTGCCGCAAGCGCACGACGGTCGAGCCGTCACCGCGAGGGACGTGGACGCCGCCGAGCGACGGCGCCTGCATCTGCTCGAACTCCTGGCGCTTCGCGCGCTTCGACTTGCGACCACGGACGGGCTTGCCGCCGGCGCGACCGAACGCACCCTGCGTCGAGCCACGACCGCCAGCGCCGGGACGACCACGGCCGGCAAAGCCGCCGCCACCACCGGGACCGCCACCGCCGGGACCGCCGCCACCGGGACGACCACCACCGCCGGGACGACCGCCGCCGCCCGTGCGACCGGGCGCACCCGCGGGCTGCACGCCGCCGCGCGCGGCCGCCGGGGAGCGGCCGGGCATGGCGCCGGGCGAGGGACGGGGGCCACCGGGCCGGGGCATGCCCTGGCTCGGGGCGAACGGGTTGTTGCCCGGACGCGGTGCGCCGGGACGCGGCCCACCGGGGCGGGGACCACCCGGGCGCGGGGGCGCCTCGCCCGAGCGGGGCATGCCCTGGCTCGGGGCGAACGGGTTGTTGCCCGGGCGCGGTGCGCCGGGACGAGGAGCGCCGGGGCGCGGCGCCTCGGCGGCCGGCTCGGCGGGAGCCTGCGCGGCGGGCGCTTCCGGCTCCGCGGGGGCCGCGGGGGCCACCGGGGTCGGCTCGGGCGCGGGCGCCGGGGTCGGCTCGGGTGCAGGCGCAGGGGCCGCCTTCTTGGCCGCGGGCTTCGGCGCGGACTTGGGCGCCTCGGCGGGCTTCTCGGCCGGCGCGGGGTAGATCTCGCGCAGGCGACGAACGACCGGGGGTTCGATCGTGGAGGACGGCGAACGGACGAACTCACCGAGCTCGCCGAGCTTCGCCATCAGGGTCTTGCTCTCGAGTCCGAGCTCCTTGGCGAGCTCGTAGACGCGGACCTTAGCCACATCACTCCTGTCTCGGCCCGCCCGGACAGGGTCGGACCGTCGTTAGTGGTACGTGTTCATCGCTGGTCGCTCATCGCTGAGTCGTCCATCGATCGGTAGTCATCGGGCAGCCATCGCTGTGTACCCGCTCTCTGTCGACGGTCGTGCTTCACCCCGGACCGGTGCCCGGGGTCTGTGCTGGCCTCGGTGCCTCGAGCTGCTCGCGCACCGCGCGGGTGTCCACCGGTCCCGGCACGCGCAGGGCCCGAGCGAACGCCCGGCGCCGTTCCGCCAGGTCGAGACACTTCGGATCGGGGTGCAACCAGGCACCCCTGCCCGGCAGGCGTCGCGCCGTGTCGACCACCACCGCGGAAGGATCCGCAACGGCGTCGGTGAGCGCCACACGCACCAGGCGAGCGGCTAGATCCCTCGCCCTGCACCCCACGCACGTGCGAACCGGGCCGGGGCCCAGGTGCTCAGGTGCTTGGTCGGGGTGCCGGGATCGCGATCCGGCCTCGGACAGTCTACCGTCCCGGCCCACGGGCCGTTACTCCTCCCCCGCGGGCGTGGCGCCCTCGGCGTCGGCGTCCGCCCCTGCGCCGCCCGCGGGCGCCTCCGTGTCGGGCCGGATGTCGATGCGCCAACCCGTGAGCTTCGCGGCGAGGCGGGCGTTCTGCCCCTCCTTGCCGATCGCGAGCGAGAGCTGGAAGTCGGGGACCACGACGCGCGCCGCACGGGCCTCGGCGTCCACGATCGTGACGGAGATCACCTGGGCGGGCGAGAGCGCGTGCGCGATCATCTCGCCCGGGTCGTCGCTGTGGTCCACGATGTCGATCTTCTCGCCGTGGAGCTCGGCCATGACGGCGCGCACGCGCGCACCCACGGGGCCGATGCACGCGCCCTTCGCGTTGACTCCCGCCACCGTCGAGCGCACGGCGACCTTGGTGCGGTGCCCAGCCTCGCGCGCGAGCGCGGTGATCTCTACGGTGCCGTCGGCGATCTCGGGCACCTCGAGCGCGAAGAGCTTGCGGACGAGCCCCGGGTGCGTGCGGCTCAGCGTGATCTGCGGGCCCTTGAAGCCGCGAGCGACCTCGAGGACGTACGCGCGCAGCCGCTCGCCGTGCGTGTACTCCTCCGTGGGCACCTGCTCGTGCGCCGGGAGGACTGCCTCGACACCGCCCACCTCGACCAGCACGGTGCGCGGGTCGCGGCCCTGCTGGATCACGCCGCCGAGGATCTCGCCCTCCTTGCCGCGGAACATGCCGAGCACCTGGTCGTCCTCGGCGTCGCGCAAGCGCTGGACGATCACCTGGCGGGCCGTCGCCGTCGCGACGCGGCCGAAGCCCTCGGGGGTGTGGTCGAACTCGGCGGGCACGCCCGCCTCCTCGTCCTCCTCGCTCACGGCCCACACGGTCACGTCGCCCGACGAGCGGTCCAGCTCGACGCGCGCGCGCTGGTAGGCGCCCGGGGTGCGGTGATAGGCGGACAGGAGCGCCTGCTCGATCGCCGCGACGAGGACGTCGAACTTGATGTCCTTCTCGCGCTCCATGTGGTGCAGGACGGAAAGGTCGATGTGCACGTCAGGCCTCCAGCTCGTCGTCGTCGGCGCCGTCGAACTCGGCCTCGGCGAGCCGGTTCAGCTCGACCTCGACCTTGCCGCGGGTGATGTCTGCGAACCCGACGCGCCGGCCGTCCTCGAGCTCGACGGCCTCGCCGTCCGCCGCGGTGACGCGGCCGGTCACCTGCGTGCCGTCCGTGAGCGTGAGAACCACTAGCCGCCCGCGCGCCCGCGCGAAGTGCCGCGGCTGGGTCAGGGGGCGGTCCGTCCCGGGGCTCGACACCTCGAGGACGTGCTCACCGCGGAACACGTCGGACGCGTCGAGGGCGTCCCCGACGGCGCGCGAGACCTCCGCGATCGCGTCGAGACCGAGGGCTCCGGTCTGGTCCGCCTCGAGGTCGACGGTGACGCGCACGAGGGTGCGCTTTCCAGCGGGGTGGACGGTGACGTCCTCGAGGTAGAGGCCCGCCTCGCTCACGGCGGGGGCGACCACGTCCCGCACTCGTTCTGCCTTGGACGGCGAGGACATGACCGTTCCCTCTTTCCCCCGGGGCACCACGGCGCACCGGTGTTGATGTGTGTTCGCGACCCAGCCTAACCAAAGCGGAGCCCTGTGCCCTGCTCGTGGCAGGATCGCCGGGATGGATCTCGACACCGCCCGCACCTCCCCCGCCCGACGTCCGGCACGGTGGGCCCGCGTGGCGACCCTCGTCGTGGCGGCGCTCGTGCTCGCCGGGTGCGGGATCCGGGTCGAGACCCCGCCCCCGCCTGCCCCCGTCCCCGGTCCCGTCGAGGTGGTGCGTCAAGCGGCCGCGGAGGCGTCCGCAGCGCTCGCCCAGGACGCCGCGACGGCGAGCGAGGGGACCGTCGACGAGCCGCTCTTCGCGGTGCTCGAGCGCGTGCGCCTCGAGTCCGAGGAGCACGTCGAGGCGCTCGGCGGGGTGTACTCCGAGGCAGAGGGCGGCGTGGTCGACCCCGCGACGTCGGAAGAGCCCGAGGAGGGCACGGAGGGGGACGCCGACGTCGCACCACCGGACCCCGTGGACCCCGCGGACCTCGTGCTCGACCTCGCGGAGCAGGCCGCTGCGGCACGGTCCGCCGCCGACCGGGTCGAGGACGCGCCTCTCGCGCAGCTGCTCGCCGTCGTCGCGACGTCCCGACTCCTCGCCGCCGACGCCCTCGCGCGCCGTCTCGAGGCGGACCGCCCCGACCTCGGTGGCGCGGGCCTCCCGACCACGCTGCCGCAAGGCCCCGGCGCGGCCGACCTCGAGC
>JAAYZM010000297.1 GCA_012514835.1 Actinomycetales bacterium | reverse complement strand
TCGACCTCGCGGCCGAGCCCCGCGAGCGTCTCGCCGACGTCCATGAGGAAGCTCATGCGCCCACCTTCTGGCTCGAGCCCGTCGACGACGGCGCGCCCTGGGGCGCAGGGTTCGAGGCCTTCGCCTTCTTCCCCTTCGCCTTCGACCGCTTGGCCCGCTCGGCCTGGCGCTTCTTGAGCTCTTCACGCATGAGGTCGATCCAGCCCGCGGAGTTGCGCGGCGGGGTGCGCTCGATCTCCCGCGTGAGCTCCTTGTCGGTCGCCTTCGCGAACATCGCCTTGACGTCCTCGGGGGACGGGGTGAGCCCGAGCTTGTGCGGGCCGATCGCGACCGAGACGTCGTCGGGCAGCTGGGCGCGCGTGCGCACGCGCCGTTGCTTGGCGATCTCCTCCTCGCGCGCGTCGGCGTCCTTGAGGACCTGGGTCTTGGCGACCGAGCGGTTGAACTTCTCCTCGCTCTTGAGCATCATCTTCACCCGCCACAGGAAGCCGCGGTCCTCGCGCAGCGTGTGGTCGTAGTCGGTGTCCATCGCGTGCTTGTTGCGCGTCTCGGCCATCTCGCCGGTCTTCTTCCACTTGTCGAGGTACCCGAAGCCGGACCTCGCCTGCGCGACACCCGCACGCAGCTTGTCGAAGATCGACCTCGGGTCTGCCTCGGTGTTCATCTCGGCGAGGATCGCGTTGCGGATCTTGATCAGCACGATGTCGTCCCCGCCGCGGCCCGTGTCCTGCGCCGCGATGTCCTTGGGGTCGACGACCTTGCCCGTGTCCTTCGCCGCGGGGCCGACCTTGACCTTGTCGATGCGGGCCACGAGCTCAGGTGTGACCTGCTTGCCGTCGACCCAGTAGTTGGTCAGGTAGGCCATGGCCTTCTCGTCGCCGTGCACCGCCTGGACGATGATCGCGTCGACCGCCATCTTCGGGTGCATGCGCAGCTCGTCCTGGGCCGCGCCCTCGAGGTGCAGCACGGACGACTCCTTCTTGGCCCGCTTGGCGCGCGCGGTGAGGATCTCGTCGGCGATCTTGTGCCCGAGCGTGTGGACCTTGTCGACGACAGACCCGACCAGCTTGACGACCTTCGCCGCACCGGCGGTGCCGAGCTCGGCGATCGCGACCCCGAGGTCGAAGATCGACTTGCCGAGCACCCACACGTTGTTCTCGAGCGTCTTGGTGTGGGCCTCGGCCATCTTGAGCATCGGCCAGATGAGCACGTCGGCGTCGGTCTCGGTCGTGCGGGCCCGGGCCTCGAACAAGGTCGTGTCCGTCTCGTGCATGCGGCGGCCTGCCATCGCGACGTCGAGCGTCGCGCGGACCGTGTCGATCACCGCGGTCGCGACCCCGAAGCCCGGGATCACCCCCGCGACCTCCTTCGACAGCGAGGGCTCGATGCTGCGTGCGAGCTTCGCGGACTCGTTCGCGCAGCCGACGAGGCTGTTGACCGAGCCGAGCCCCGCCTTGGTCGCCTTGACGGCCTCCCACGGGTCCTTCGACCGCACGGCAGCCTTGACGTGGTTCGCGAGGGCAAGCCCCTCGTTGACCGCGGCGGCGAGCTTCGTGACGACCCCGCCCGCGGCCTGCGCGCCGTCGGTCGTCTGCTCGAGGGCCCCCTCGGGCGTGTCGTAGTCGTCCCGCTTGCGCTTCTCGGGGGCCTTGCCGCCCGTGAAGAACGCCTTGATCTTGCCCATCGTGGTGGGGGCGTCGGCGACCTTCTCGCCACCCGTGGTCGAGAGGTCCCCGACCGTCCCGGCGATCCCCGTGACGGTGTTGATCGTGCTCGTCCCCGCGAGCGGGTCGGTGTCCTTCGCGCGCTCCTTGGCGTCCTCGCCGACCCCGAGCTGGGTCTGCAGGCGCTCGATCGCGGCCTTGTCCTGCTCGGCCTTGAGCTCGCGCAGCTCGACCCGCTCCTTGGCCTGCTCCCACGCGGCGTCGTCGATCCGGCTGCCCGGCTCGGGCATCACGCGCGGCTTCTTGTGCTTGCGCGCGACGGCCTCCCTCTTGCAGAACTCGAGGCCAAGCTTGCGCACCTGCGTGCGCGCCTCGGCCTCGGTGAGGACCTTGGGCGGCTTCTTGGGCTTCTTGCGACTCTTGGCAGCCTTCGCGGCCTGGGCGGCGCTGTCGTCGATGAGCTTCTTGGCCTCGACGACCATGTGCTCGTACGCGCGCTCGACCGTCTTGGAGAGCATCCCGCCCACCGTGGTGCGCGCGGCGACGTCGTCGACCGAGGCCTGCTGGGCCTCGCCGCCCGACTGGACCTGGCGCACCTGGTTCACGAGCCGCTCGGCCCGGGTCTCGCGGGCGGGACGCACGGCACGCATGTCCTCGGGGGCCTTGAGCCAGATCTCGTCGTAGGCCTCCTGCGCGATGTCCTCCTCGGGCTTGGAGTCGCCGTACTTCTCCTTGAGCTCGGCGAACAGGTCCCGCTCGGCCTGCAGGAGCGTCTCGAAGCGGCGCCCGAAGTCCTTGAGGCGTTCCTCGCGCTCGAGGCGCTCCTGCTCGTCGGCTGGCGGCTTCGACGGGTCGCCCCACACGAGCGCGGTGCCGATCGCGCGACCCTCCTGGCCGCGCTCGCGCTCCTTCTTGAGGTGCTCCTGCTCGGCCTTCTCGACCTCCTGGGACTTCTTCACGGTCGCGCGGCGTTCCTTGACCTCGTCGATCTTGCCGCCCACGGCACTCTTGACCGAGGAGATGCCGCTCTTGACCTTCGAGAGCCAGCCGCCCGGCTTGCGCCGGATCACGATGCGCCGCACCGACCGGGGGCCCTCGGTGACGACGTGCGCGAGCTCGTGCGCGAGGACGTGCTCACCCTCGCGCGTCGAGGGGTCGAGCTGACCCGCGCCGAAGAAGACGTCCGAGCCGACCGTGAAGGCCGAGGCCTGCATCGCCGCAGACAGGCGCGCTGCCTGCGGGCCGTCGTGCACCCGGACGTGCCCGAGCGAGGTGCCGAAGGCCCCTTCCATGCGGCGGCGCACCGGCGCAGGCAGGGCGCGCCCGCCGCCGCGGGCCGCCTCGATCGCGCTGCTCGCCTCGACGTCGAGGTCGCCGCCCTCGAGCCCGACGGCCCCTGCGGGCGTGGGGGCGACCGATCGGCGCAGGTGACCGCACCCGGGGGAGTGGCGGTGCGGCTCGCTCGCGTCGAGGTCGGCGACGACCCGGTCCGCGAGAGAGTCCGCGAGGCGCTCCATGGGGTCGTCCGCGCGGCCCACCGTGAGGACCGGTGCGGGCCGGGCCGGGGCCGACGTCGTGCGACGGCTGTCGGCCGCAGGTGCGTGCGCGTGGCCGCGCTCAGCGTGGACGTGCTCGGGCTGGTCGCTCATGAAGGCTCCTCCTCGGGCGTGCGCCGGGCACCCTCCGACCCCGGCGCTGCGACCAGCCTCGCGTCTCGTGCGGCGTGCGACATCGGTAACGGCTACGCAGGTTTGTGCGGCTCAGGCACCCGACCAGGACGAACCGGACACCCGGCGGCCGAGCTTCGACATCTCGCGCAGCGCCGCGCCCCGCACGTGCCGCATCCCGAGGTCGACCTGCTCGGCGACCGCGTCGTAGGTCGCCGCGAGCACGATGTTGCGCACGTCGCCGCCCGCGATCTCGAGGTCACGCGCGAGCATCTCGACGTCGACCGGGTCCGCGGGGTCGGTCGACGGCAGCTGGGCGAGGTGGTGGCGCCACAGCCGCTCACGGGTGGGCACGTCAGGGTCGGGGAAGTGGATCATGAAGTGCAGCCGGCGGGCGAACGCGGGGTCGAGGTTGCCGCGCAGGTTGGTCGCGAGGATCGTGATGCCCTCGCTCGCCTCCATACGCTGCAGGAGGTAGGCGACCTCCTGGTTCGCATAGCGGTCACGCGAGTCGTTGACGGCCGACCGGGAGCCGAACAGCGAGTCGGCCTCGTCGAAGAACAGCACCGCGTTGAGCGACTCGGCCTGCTCGAAGACGCGCTCGAGGTTCTTCTCGGTCTGCCCGACGTACTTGTCGACCACGGTCGACAGGTCCACCTGGAACAGGTCCATCCCGAGGGAGTCCGCGACGACGTGCGCCGCGAGGGTCTTGCCCGTCCCGGGGCTGCCCGAGAACAGCGCGCAGATGCCTGAGCCCTTCCCGCCCTTGCCGTGCAGGTCGCCGAGCGCGAGCACCTCGTCGCGGTCCCGCGCCCAGCCGACGAGGCGCACGACCTCGCGCCGGGTGTGCTCGGGCAGGACGAGGTCGTCGAGCGTCGCGGGGCTCGTCCCGGTGCGCACGCGCGAGCCCCCCGCCCCACCGAGCCGCCGCGCCGAGCGGCGCACGTCGACGACGTCGACCGCCCGGCCCGCGGCGCGCGCGTCGGCCCGGGCGCGCCGTCCGACCGCGACGATCTCCTCGGGCGTCATGCGCAGCGCGAGCACCTCGCGGTCGAGCGCCTCGGGCCCGACCGCGGACTCCCACGCCGTCGCGCGCTGCTCGACCGGGAGGCGGCCCGCGAGGACCGCGGGCGGGAGCGTCGCGTGCCAGCGCGGGTCCCACGCGGTGCGTCCGACCGCGACAACCGGCACGACGCACCCGTCAAAGATCCGCACGTCGTGACCCGCGAGGTGCGCACCGACGAGCACGAGGACCGAGCCGTCGAGACCCGCCTCGAGGCTCGCGGCACGCACCGCCGCCGTGACCTCGACCGGGTCGCGCCGCCCCGCCGCGTCGACCGCGAGGCGTTCGAGGTCGACGACGAGGCACGTCACACCGAGCTCGCGGCACGCCCCGACCGCGAGCGCCGCCCCCGCGGTGCCCCACGGCGAGTGGACCCAGACGAGCCCCTCGCCCGCGCGCAGCGCCGCGGCGACCTCCGCGAGCCCCGGGACCTCGGCGGGCACGGGCTCGACGAGCAGGGGCACGAGGCGGGCCGGGGCGGCGTGCGAGCCGAGCAGGCGCGCGGTGACCCGGTCGGGCAGCACGAGGCGCCGCGAGAGCAGGACGTCCGCACCGTCGAGCTCGACGAGACCCGTGCGGCGCAGAAGCCCGAGCGGACCGAGCCGGTCGCGTGCCCGGGCCGAGGTCGCAGGCAGCCCCGCGAGCTCGAGCGCGAGCGCGACCGTGGGTCGGGCCGCACCCTCGTCACCCGCGAGCAGACCGCACGCGAGGTGCCCCGCGGGATGTGCCTCGGCAAGCAGCGCGACCGCGAGCAGCGCGGCGTCGTCGTCGTCGAGCGAGAAGGCGATGCGCACGTCGGCGAGCCCCGGCCCGAGGGCCGCAAGGCGCGAGGCGGGGTCGGCGAGCACGTCGAGCGCGCGCGCCACCTCGCCCCGGTGCGACCACGACGTCCCGCGCCGCTCGAGCGCGTCGCGCAGCGCCGCGACGACGTCGTCCGGCCAGCTCGCCGCGACCATCCCGACCTCCCTCGTCACGACCCGCCCGACCTGGCACCTTCGCACCCGGGGCGGGCCCGCGTCGAGTCCTCGCGGCGAAGTTCGGTAGCGATTACCGATGTTGGTCCCGCTCGGGGCTTCCTAGCGTGACGGTGTCCCGGCGACCTGGTCGTGGACGTGGCCGGGCTGACCAGGAGCCGAAGGAGGTGCCGTGCTGATCCCCGCCGTCGAGGACGGAATCGAGAAGCTGCTCCGCACGACGCTCCCGCTCCCCACCGAGCAGGGGGACGTGTCGTTCGAGGCGCCGAGCTCGACGTGGTCGGCGAGCGTCAACCGCCTCACGGTCAACCTCTTCCTGTTCGGGGTCTCGCGCTCTCCCCAGCCGCCGCGCGTCCAGGAGCGGCGGCAGGGCCCCGACGGGCGCACCCAACGCCGCTTCGCGCTGCCCATGGTCCAGCTGTCCTACCTCGTCTCGGCATGGGCCGGCTCGGTCCGCGACGAGCACGCCCTGCTCGGTGACGTCCTCACCCGGCTGCTCGCGCACCCCGTCGTGCCCGCCGAGCACGTCGCCGCACCCCTCGACTCCTCGGTCCAGCTCGCGCTCGGCGGCGACGACGCGACCCGTCCGCGCGAGGTCTGGTCGGGCATCGGCGGGCACCTCAAGGCCTCGTTCGTGCTGAATGCGACGGTCGCGGCCGACGCCTACCCGTGGCAGACGGCACCGACGGCGGTCGAGGGGGTCGAGCCCGCGCTCTCGCGACTGCCGGGGAACGGTTCATGAGGGTCGTCGCCGCCGAGTCCCGGCTCGAGGTCGCGCCGCCGTCCGGGGCCTCCCCGCGCGCGGGCCTCAACCTCGAGGTCGTCAACACCTCGCACGTGATCGACGCCGTGGGTGTCGAGGTGCACGGACCGACCGCACCGTACGTCACGGTCTCGCCCGCCCCGCTCGTGCTGTTCCCCGAGGCCCGGGGCACGCTGCGCGTGAGCTTCCACCTGCCCGAGCACTTCCCCGCGGGGCGGTACGTCGTGGACCTCGTGGTGCGCGGGCGTGCGCCCGGCGCCGAGCCCGCCGTCGACGCGGTCGAGCTCGAGGTGCCCCCGCGCCCCGCGCTGCGCGTGCACGCCGAGCCCTCGCTCGTGCGGGCGCGCTCGGGTGCGGGCTTCACGCTGCACGTCGCGAACGAGGGCAACGAGCCGCTCGAGGTCGCGCTGCGCGCCGAGGACACCGACCGCTCGCTCACCGCGACGCTCGTCCCCTCGACCCTCTCGGTCCCGGTAGGCACGAGCGCGACGTCGACCGTCGTCGTGCGCGGTCCGCGTCAGCTCTACGGCTCGGACCGCGACCGCCCGCTCACGCTCGTCGCGGACGCGCGCGGCGTCACGTCGCAGACCGAGCTCGTGTTCCGGCAGCGCTCGACGGTCTCGCGCGGCCTCGTGACGGTCCTCGTCCTGCTGCTCATCATCGCCGCGTGGGCCCTCGCGTTCGTGCTCGGCATGGGCCTCGTGCTCGGCACCGACCCCCTGACGAAGGCCGCACCGAGCTCGCTCTTCGCTGCCGCCGCGGCACAGGCCGCAGCCGAGCGGGGGGAGGCCCCTGCCGAGCCGGCACCGCCCGCGGGGGCGCTGCCCAAGGACGGCGCGCTGCCCGCGGGGGTCGGCGGGGTCGTGACCGGGACCGTCCGCGGCTCGGCCGACGGGCAGGGCGTGGGGCGGCTCACGGTCGAGCTCTTGCGCGAGACGCGCGACGGGCTCGTCGTGACCTCGACCGGCGCGACGCAGGCCGACGGGACCTTCGAGCTCGCGGGCCTGTTCCCGGGCAGCTACCTCGTGCGCGTCGCGAGCCCGGGCTACGACGAGGTCTGGTGGCCGAGCGCACGCAGCGACGCGGCGGCCGAGCCGGTCGCGGTGCGCGCCCAGGAGGTCACCGAAGGGGTCGACCTCGTGATCGACGGGCACGCGGCCTCGCTCGCTGGCACCGTCACGACGGGCCTGCCCGACGGCGAGGTCGCGGTCGAGGTCACCGCGACCCCCGTGTGGCCCGGTGCGGACGGGGGCGCGCGGACCACGAGCGCGGGGGCCGACGGCACCTACCGCTTCGACGACCTGCCCGCCCCGGGCACCTACGAGATCTCCTTCACGGCCGAGGGCTACCAGCCGAGCAGGCTCACCGAGCGCGTCCTGGGTGGGCAGGTCCGGCTCGCGCTCGACGTGCGCCTCTCGGCAGGCGACGGGCAGGTCGCTGGGACCGTGACCGACGGCGTCTCGGGCCTCGGCGGGGTCACCGTGACGACCACGGTCGACGGGACGCTCGTCGAGGTCGGCACGCCGACCCAGGGCCAGGTCGGGCGGTTCGTGATCGGCTCGCTGCCGACCCCGGCGACCTACGTGCTCGCGTTCGCGAAGGACGGCTTCGAGACCATGACCGCGGTCGTCACGCTCGGGCCCGGCGAGGCGCTCACCGACCTCGAGGTCGCGCTCACGGGCGGCGTCGGGACGGTCACGGGGATCGTCCAGGACGGCTCGGGCGACCCGCTCGGGGGGGTCACGGTCACGGCGGGCGGCGTCGAGGGCGTCGAGACGACGACGCTCACGGCGGGCGCGGTCGGCACCTTCTCCCTCACGGGCCTGCCCCAGGGTCGCGAGGTGACGCTGACGTTCACGCACCCCGGCTACACCGCGGTCACGGTCCCGGTCGTGGTCGGCTCGGGCGGGCTCGCGCCCGTGACGATGGCCTCGGCCTTCGGACGGGTCGAGGGCCGCGTGACGCAGGGCGACGTCGGCCTCGTGGGAGCGACCGTACGGGCGACCGACGGGCGCGCGATCTTCACCACGACGACGACGTCCTCCGGCGCAGGCGGGACGTACACGATCCCGGACCTCGAGCCCGGGACGTGGACCGTGACCGTCGTGCGCGGCGAGACGACGCTCGCGACGGCCCTCGTCGAGGTGCGGCGCGGGCGGACCTCGACGCAGTCCTTCACGATCGCGGCGGGGGGCTGACATGCACGTCGACGTCGCACCACGCCGCGTCACGGCGTACGCGGGCTCGCCCGTCGAGATGCTCGTGACGCTCACCAACACGAGCGACGTGATCGCGGGCTACGACGTGCGCGTCCTGGGAGCCGACGCGAGCTGGGTCACGATCGAGGACCCGAGCCCGCGCCTGTTCCCGGGGGCGACCCTCACGACGCGCGTGAGCCTGACCCTGCCCGAGGGCACGCTCGCGGGCGACCGGCACTTCACGGTCCAGGTGCTCGACCGCACGGGCACGGGTCAGGTGGTCGTGCTCGACACGGTCGTCGAGGTGCCCGCCCAGCCGCGCACGACGATCGACGTCGACCCGCGCACCGTCACGGGCGGGGCGAACGCGGTCTTCCACCTCACGGTGCACAACGCGGGCAACACGACCGACCCCGTGCGGCTCGTGGGGGTCGACCCCGAGGCACAGGCCGAGATGACCTTCACGCCCGCGACCCTCGCGCCCGCGCCCGGGTCGAGCGAGCCCGCGGTGCTCGAGGTGCGCGCCCGGCGTCGCTGGTTCGGCGACCCCGTCATGCGCCCCTTCGAGGTGCGGTACGCCGGACCGGGCGCGCCCGGCCCCGACGACCCGCCCGCGGCAGCCGGGGTGTTCGTGCAGAAGGCCCGCATCGGGCGCAGTGCTCTCGGTCTTGCGGGCCTCGTGCTCGCGATCACGGTGTTCGCGGTCGTCATCACGGTCGCGCTGTCCTCGGTCGTGCAGCGCTCCGCGGCCGACCGCCGGCTCGCGATCGAGGTCGCCCAGGCCCGCGACGGCGGGGTCACCTCGGGCCGTTCGGGGCTCGCGGGCAGTGTCGTCGAGCTCGCGACGGGCGCACCGCTCACGGGCGTCGCGGTCGACGTCTTCGCCGCGGACGACCAGGCACAGGCGGTCGCGACGACCGCGACCGACGCCGCGGGCGCCTTCGCGGTCGACCGCCTCCCCGCGGGGGAGTATCTCGTGCGGGTGCGCGGCGCAGGCTTCGCCGAGGTCTGGTACCCCGCGGCGGCAGCCCCCGGGGACGCGGTGCCGGTCGCCGCGGGCGAGGGTGACACCGTCACAGGGCTGCTCGTCGTCGCGGGCGGGGTCCCCGCGACGATCGCGGGCACCGTGGTCGGCTCGGACGTCGGGGGCGCGACCGTGCACCTCGAGATGCCGCTCGACAGCGAACCGCTCGCGGGGCAGGTCGGCCCCGAGCCCGGGGAAGCACCCGGCGCGTCGACGGGGGCCGTCGTGCGAACGGTCCCGGTCGCCTCGGACGGGACCTTCGAGCTCGCCGACGTCCCCTCCCCGGCGGTGTACGACGTCGTCGTCGTCAAGCAGGGCTTCGCGACCAAGGTCCAGCGCCTCGACGTCGCGGCGGGCGAGAACCGCCTCGGGGTCGAGCTGCCGCTCGTGCTCGGCGACGGCACGATCGCGGGCACCGTGCTCGGGCCCGAGGGCCCGCTCGGCCGAGCGAGCGTCGTCGCCGTCTCGGGCGCGACCCGCCTCGAGACGATCAGCGAGACGGCCGAGCTCGGTGACGAGGGAGCGTTCAGCCTGCTCGGCCTGCCCACGCCAGGGACGTACACCGTGGTCGTCACGGCCGACGACCACGCCGCCGCGACGCTGTCCTTCTCCCTCACGCAGGGCCAGCAGCTCACGGGCGTCGACATCGTGCTCGGGCGCGACCGCGGCGCGCTCGCGGGCCGCGTCACGGTCGAGGGCGGGGGCGACGCGGGCGGGGTCTCGGTGACCGTCTCGGACGGGGCGACGACCCTGCAGACCGTGACCCGGTCGACCGACCCCGTGGGCGCGTGGGACGTCGACGGCCTCGCGGTGCCCGGGACGTACACCCTGACCTTCGAGCGCACCGACCTCGCCCAGCAGGTGCTCTCGGTGAGCCTCGACGCCTTCGGGCAGGTGACCGCGGGGGCGCCGTCGGCGGACCGCGTCGACGTCGCGATGCGCTCGGCGACGGCCGTCCTGCACGGGCGCGTGACGCAGACCCTCGGCGACGGCTCGCCGGCCCAGAACGCCCCCAACGTGATCGTCACGCTCACCTCGGGGACCGCCGAGTGGCGCGTCACGACCGCCTCGACGCCGCGCCGCGACGCGGGCCTGTTCCGGATCGAGAAGATCCCGCCCGGGACGTACACGCTGTCCTTCGCGCGCGCGGGGACCCGGGCGACCTCGCAGATCGTCGTGCTCACCGCGGGACAGGTGCTGCGCGAGGACGCCGAGCTCGTCGCGCCCGCCCGGGTGCGCGGCACGGTCGTCCAGGGCGGCACGCCGGTCGCGGGCCGCACCGTGCTGCTCTACCGCGCGGCCGCGTACGGGACCGCGGTGGGCGCGTTGCGCACGACGACGACCGACGACGACGGCGCGTTCGACTTCCTCGACGTCGACGCCCCCGACAACTACATCCTCGAGGTCCGTGCCTCCGCGGGCGGGACCATCCTCGGCGCCTCCTCGCCGTTCACGCTCGACGCGAGCGAGGACGCCCAGATCGAGATCGAGATCGTGCCATGAGCCCCAGGAGCCCACGATGAGCACCCTGAGACCGCCGAGCATCCTCGTCGAGCCGGGCTCGCACGCCCCCTCGGGCGAGACCGCTCCGCTCGTCGTGCACGTGCGCAACCTCGCCCCCGAGGCGGCCGACGTGCGCGTCGCCGTCGTCGGGCTCGAGCCCACGTGGGCCCCCGAGACCTTCGTGGTCCCGGGCGTCGCGGCCGACCAGACCGTGACCGTGACGGTCCCCCTCGTGCCCGCCGCGGGGGCGGCACCGGGCGACTACCCCTTCGTGGTCGCGGTCGAGGCCGTCGTCCGCGGGAGCGCGGCCCGGGTCCTCGCGGACGCGAGCGTGCGCGTCGACGGCGAGAGCGAGCCCGTCATGAGCGTCGAGCCGGTCGAGGCGCGCGCGGTCCGCTCGGCCGCGGTCGACGTCGTGCTCGTCAACGCCTCGGACGATGTCGCCGACGTCGCGCTGACGGGCGTGGGCCGCGACGACCTCGAGGTCGAGCTGCCCGAGGGGCCCGTGCGGGTCGCGCCCAGGACGACGGTGCGCGTCCCCGTCCGCGTGCGTGCCCCGCGCGTGCGCCTCGTCGGCTGGCGGCGGCGGCACTCCTACACCGTGACCGCGACGGGCCGCTCGGCGCCCCAGCACGTCCAGGGCAACCTCTCGGTGCGCCCGCTCGTCGGCTCGGGCCTCGCACGCGTCGTGGGTGTCGTGAGCGTGCTCGCGCTGTGGCTCGCGGGCGTCTCGGTCGCCCTGCCCTACCTCGCGGACCGCTTCGCCGACCGCTCGACCTCGGTCGACCGGGTCGAGGTCGCGGTGGACGACCCGGGCGCCGAGCCGACCGACGGCGCGCCCGGCCCCGGAGCGCCCGGCCCCGGTGCGGGCGGGGACGGCCAGGGCGAGGAGGCGCCGGGCGACGAGACCGACGAGACGCCCGACGACGCGAGCGGCGTGCGTGCCGCGGGGCAGATCACCGGACCGAGCCCGGGCGGGGCGACCGTGACCGTCCTGCCCGCAGCGAGCCTGTGGGACGGGGTCGACGACGCGCCGTCGTCGGCCGACGCGCGCGGCCCGGGCGAGGCGGTCGGCGAGACCCTCGCCGCGATGCATCCCGCCGCGAGCGCGGTGTACGGCCTCGTGAGCGCGGTGCGCGCGGTGCGCGCGCCGTCCGCCTCCGCGACGGGCGGCAAGATCCTCGCGACCGCCCTCCCGCTCGCCCCGACCGACGACTCGACCCAGCGCATGACGGTCCGTTCGGACGACGAGGGTGCGTGGGCGATCGCGGGGCTGTCCCCGACGGCCCGCTATCTCGTGTCGATCAGCAAGCCCGGCTTCCAGACCCAGCGTGTGCTGCGCACGGGCGAGGAGCTCGCCGCGGCGGCCCTCGAGACCGAGCTGCGCGCGGGCACGGGACGGCTCTCGGGGCTCGTGACAGGTCCCGACGGACCCGCGGGCGGGGTCGAGGTCACGATCAGCGACGGGACCACGACCGTCACGACCCGTACCGCGACGCGCGGCGAGGTCGGCCGCTGGCAGGTCGAGGGTCTCGCGACCCCCGGGACCTACCTCGTGACCGCGGCCTCGGACCGGCTCGGGGCGCGCTCGCGGCTCGTGACCCTGCCCGCCGCGGGCGTGCGGACGGTCGACCTGCGGCTGCGCCCCGGGCTCGCCTCGATCTCGGGGCGCGTCCTGGGCAAGGACGCGCTCGGCGGCACGGGCGGGATCGGCGGGCTCACGGTGACCGCCGCGAACGGCTCGGCCTCGCGCACCGCGACCACCGCGACGGGGGTCGAGAACGCGGGCACCTTCGTGCTCCCCGACCTGCCCGTCCCCGCGACCTACACCGTGACCGTCTCGGGCCCCGGGTACAACACCGTGACGCGCGAGGTACGGCTCGGCCCGGCGGGCCGGACCGACTGGGACATCTCGGCCGGTACCCGCGGAGGGGCCGTCAAGGGCACCGTGACCTCGACCGAGGGACCCGGGATCGCGGGGGCTGGGCTCGTGCTGACCTCGGAGTCCGAGTCCTTCCGCACGATGTCCGACTCGGGCGGTCAGGGCACGTTCCTGTTCTCGGGCATTCCCGCGGGCACGTACGTGCTGAGCGTGCAGTCCTTCGGCTTCACCCAGGACTACGCCGAGGTCGAGGTGAGCGACGGGCGTGAGGCGCACGTCGACCTTCGCCTCACCCCCGTCAAGGACGACGGTCTGACCTCGACCGGGTCGATCACGGGACGCGTCGTCGACGCGAGCCACGGCGGCGTGCTCACCTGCGTCGTGCTGTTCGGCGGCGAGGAGTGCAAGGTGCACGCGCGCGTCGACTTCACACGCCTCGACGGCACCCCGGCGTCCTTCGAGACCGCGGTCGACCCCTCCGAGGCCTACGTCCTGCCCGCGAGCGACCCCGCGACGGGTGACGCACTGCCCCCGGGGCGGTTCACCGTCCACCTGTCCGCCCCCGGGTATGAGCCGAGCTCGGTCCAGGTCACGGTCGGCATGGGCGTGCGGGCCGAGGCCGCGACCGTCGCGCTCCAGCCCTCACCCTCGCTCACCGGGACCGTGATCCCGCGCGTCGGCGTGCTTCCTGCGGGGGCGTGCGTCGTCGTGAGCCCCGCGGACGGCCCCGCGCCCGAGGCGATCACGGGCGACCCGTGCGACGTCACGGCCGAGCACTGCGCCTCGGCGACGCACCGGTGCGCCGAGGTCACGAACGGCTCGTACACGATCGACCGCCTGCGCGCGGGCACCTACTGGGTCGAGCTGCACGGGGTCCACGGCTCGTACGTCACACCCGACCCCGTGCGCATCTCGCTCGCCCCGGGCGACCTGCGGCGCTACGAGGTGACGCTCGAGCGGCTCGGGATCGTCAACCTCACGGTGCTCAAGGCGGGCGACTCGGGATCGATCGTCGCGGTCGACGACGTGCCCGTGAACGTGCGTCGTGCGGGCGAGACCGGGGGGACCGAGCACCGCACGACGAACGGCTTCGTCTCGGTCGCCCGGCTCGCCTCGGGCACGTGGGTGTTCGAGGTCCTCGACGGCGTGAGCGGCAACGTCGTGGGGTCCACGACCGTCCAGGTCGACCTCAACCAGGAGGTCGCGGCGCAGATCATCGTCACGACCGGCATCCCCTCGTTCGAGTTCCAGGTCGGTTGGCAGAAGACCGACGGGCCGCTCACACCGCTGCGCGACGTCGAGGTGATCGTGAGCGGGGTGACGCACTTCGTGGGCTCGATCCCGATCACGGTCGACCGCACCTTCCGCACCGACGCGAGCGGGACGGTCGCGGTGTGCACGGTCGACGCGCAGTGCGCGGGGCAGGCGTTCGAGCTGATCGACCGCATGGTCACCGTCCGCGTCCCGGACCCGAGGTTCCAGGCGCGGCCGGTCGTCCCGGTCGCGGCCGGCGAGATCGGGATGATCACCCTGACCCCGCTGCCCGTCCCCCTCGAGGGTGAGGTCGTGCTCGACCCCGCGGTCCCCGACGGGCCCGGGGCGTACGACGACGTGACCTTCGAGATCCTCGGGCGTCCGCCCGGCGCCGGGGTCGTGAGCTTCGTCGCAGACCCCGAGACGGGCGCGGTGACCGTGTCCGACTCGGCGAGCTCGGGCGACAACCTGATCCGCCCCGGGGTGTGGACGGTGCGCGTCGCCCGGCCAGGGTTCACGGGGGTCGACCTCGAGCTCGACGTCGAGCCGGGCGCGAGCGAGCAGACCGCCCTGTGGACGCTCACGCAGCACGGGCGGCTCGTCGTCGAGGCGCGCGACGAGGGCTCGCCCGTGGCCGGCGCGCACGTCGCGGTGACCCGGGGCGCGACCGAGGTCGGTCAGGGCGTCACCGGCCCCGACGGGCGCGTCGACCTCGGAGGCCTCGTCCCCGGGAGCTACACGGTCGAGACCCGGGCGGCGGGGTACCGGCACCTCGAGGAGAGCGTCGTGGTGACCGCAGGCCGACCCGCCGAACCGCCGCACGCCGCGAACCTCACGCGGCTCGGTGCGGTCTCGGGGACGATCCGCACCGTGATCTCCGCCGACTCGGGTTGGGTCGTCGAGCTCCCCGGGGCCCAGGTCACGGCCGAACGGCCCGTCGCCGGCGGGACGCAGACCTTCGGTGCGACGTCTGGCGATCTCGGCGCCTACCGCATCACCGGGACGGTCGAGGACGAAGGGCTCGAGAGCGGGGTCGCGTGGCGGGTCCGGGCGACCGCGCCGGGACACCTCCCGCGCACCTACGCCGAAGGAGGTTCCGAGGACGTCGTCCTCGAGGAGGGCGAGCAGAGGGGTGACGTCGACCTGGACCTCGCGCCCCTCCCCGCGAAGCTCACCGTGACCGTGCTCGACGGCAGCACGAAGGTCGACGGGATGGACGTCAAGCTGCGCTGGGAGGAGGGCGGTGGGATCCGCGAGATCCTGCCGTGCGCGCGGCTCACCGACCCGCCCCCGGCGTGCACCGGGGTCGGTGAGGGCGAGTACCTGTTCGTCGATCTCCTGCCGATCACCTACGACGTGAGCGTTGCGGGCAAGACCTTCCTCTCGGCCCACGTCAAGCACACGGTCGAGGCCGACACGCACAAGACCCTCCCGATCGCGCTCACGACGCCCTCGGGGTCCGTCCAGGGCACGGTCGGGCGGCGCCTCGCGAACGGGAACGTCCAGCCGCTCGTGGGCAAGACCGTCACGCTGCGCGAGGTCGACGGGACCGAGGTCGTCGCGTCCGCCGTGTCCTCCTCGATCGGCCAGTACCGCATGCTCGACGTCGACCCGGGCGACTACGTCGTCGAGGCGCGCGAGCCCGCGGCCGAGGGAGAGCCGCCCGGCGCGCTGATCGCGATGCGCACGATCTCGGTGTCCTCGGGCCAGTCGACGATCGTCGACCTGGTCGCCGACCTCGACCTCGTCGCCGCGACCGTCCAGGTGACCTCGACCCACGGGACCGACCTCACGGGCGCCCAGGTCGTGCTCGAGGGCGAGACCGACGACGGCGACCCCGCGACCTTCGGTCCCGCGACCCTCGTCCGGGCAGGGGCGAGCGGCAACGTGTTCTCCACGTCCTTCCCCCAGCTGCCGGTCGGCACGTGGACCCCGACCGTGACAGGACCCGCGAACCACTACGGGAGCCACGTGGGCACCGCGACTGCCGTGACCGGTGGCTCGGCGACGATCACGATGACGGTCGCCGAGCGCGAGGTCCGGCTGCGCGCGAGCGCCCCCCCGACGACGAGTGCCGAGGCGAGGATCGCGGTCGTCGTCGGACCGGACGACTTCACCCTCGAGCGGACCGTCGCGGCGGGCGCGAGCGACACCGTCGTCTACGTCCCCGCCACGCAGATCTCCGCCTCGGTCACCCCGCCCACGGGATGGGGCGGGACCACGATCGTCGCGGGGACGAGCCCCGGCAGCATCGCGACCGTCACGGCCGAGCTCGTGCCCGAGGTGTTCACCTTCGCCTTCTGCCCCGCCGACGCGGTCCTGCTCACGGCCTTCGCGTGCTCGGTCAGGTTCGAGCCGCCCACGGGGGTGAGCGCCGCAGGACGCTCCCTCACGGTCGCGTCCGGGTCCTGGAGCGTCGACCTCGTGACCGACTCCGGGGGGTCGGCGACGTTCACGGTCCCGCGCGAGCGCGTCACGGCCGGGACCCTCGAGGTCACCGCGACGTGGGACGGGGCGGGGCTCGGCCTCGGGCCCTTCGAGGGCAGCCGCGACGTCCCGGTCACGGGCACCCTGAGCGACCTCGGGTTCACGTTCACGGGCTGCCCCGACACCCGCACGGAGGGCACGGGAATCTCGTGCAGTGCGCGGCTCGGCGGGATCTCGGGCTTCGACGCCTCGGGCCGCACGGTGCGCGTCACGGTGCTCAGCTCGACGGGGAGCGTCGTGTGGACGAGCGCGGACCTCACGACCAACGCCTCGGGGACCGTGTCGTTCACCGTCCCGAGCACGCACGTCGCCGCACCCAGCATCACGATCCGTGCGACGTGGGACGCGCCCGGCAGCACCGACCCGCGCAGCGAGCACGTGGTCACGGTCACGACGCCCGGCGGGGGCGGCCCGCCCGGTGGTGGTCCGCCCGGTGGGGGTGGCCCGCCGGGCGGGGACGGCCCCTGACACCCGGGCGGGCCCGGGCGCGAGGAGCGTGAGGGCCCGCCCGGTCGTGGCGAGGCATGGCACGGTCCCTGGACAAGGACCGCTCAGGTGCCGCTCAGCCCACGGCGAGGAAGATCCCCGCGACGACGGCCGCGGAGATGATCGAGGAGATCAGCACGACGAGCCACACGGGCGGGTGCCCGCACGGCACGGGACGCTCGACCGTGACCACCTGCGGCGGCGCGGGTGCGGGCGCGGGCGGGACGGGGGGCGGCGGCGGTGGCGGGTCGAGCTCGGCGCCGCATCGCACGCACGCGCCCCACGTCGCGTGGTTGTGCTCGCCGCAGCGCGGGCACGCGAGCGGGGAGTGCTGCGCGGTGCCGACCACGCCTGGGGCGCGGTACCGCGCGTCGAGCGAGGCGTCGTCCGCGACGCCCTCGGGCGCCGAACGCACGCCCGCCCAGAACAGGGGGTGGTCGCACGTCGCGCAGAAGTCGGCCGCGCTGCGCCGGTCCGCGCGCACGTGCGCGAGCGCGCCGCAGCCCGGGCACGTGACCTCGACGAGCGGCCCGGCACCCGCGGACTGCACCGCGGCGACGCCCGCCGCCGGCTCGGCCGCGCCCTCGAGCGGGGCAGCGCCGACGACCATGCTGCTGCCGGGGCTCGTCGCGACACCCGTCGGGACCCGGGTCGGGACGTTCACGTCACTCATCGCCTCGCACCTTCCGCCGTCGCGGCGACCGCGGGCCACACGACCCGCCCACCCACGACGATCTCAGCCCGCACGTGCGCGGGAACCTCGTCGAGCACGAGGTCGACGAGGTCCGGGACACCGACCCGGCCCGCGTCGTCGACCTCGACGCGCACCCACGGCGGACCGTCGGGCGCCTCGTCCTGGGGCCATACGCCACCGCTCTCGCTCACCCGCACCTGCCCGCCCGTGACGAGGTCGAGCAGCGTCACGAGGCCGCGCCTCGTGCCGCGCCACTGGAGCGTCGCGGCCGCGGTGCGCAGCATCGCGCGGTGCATGTCCTCGGGATAGCTCGGGTCGAGGCCCGGGCTGCCGAGCCAGCGCGTCATCCATCGCACGAGCTCGACCGGGGCGACCCCCGGGTCGGCAAGGTGGGGAAGGTTGTCCGCGTGCGCGAGCAGGGTCGAGCCCTGTGCCTGGAAGATCCGCACGAACCGCGCGAAGAAGTCCTCGGCGGCGAGCGCCGCGGGCAGCTGGGCGAGGAGCCAGTCGTCGGTGCGCGTCATCGGACCACGACCCGGTGCTCGGCCGCGAGGAACAACGCGTTCTCCCCGAGCGTGATCGACTCCCGCCCCTCACCGACCCGCTTGCGGTTGCGCAGGTCGTACTCGAAGAGCTGGACCTCGTCGACCGCGAGCACGCCGTCGACCCCCTCGACGACCTGCGAGACGGCGCCGACCGTGAGCGCCTGACCGAAGGGCCAGCCCGAGCCGTCCGGGCCACCCACGAGCGGGTGGACGAGCTCGGTGAGCGCCTCGCCGATGCGCTGGCGGATCGCGTCCGCGGGCCGGCCCGGGAGGGTCCGCACGAGCGCCGCGACGCTCACGCCCTGGTAGTACGGTGTGCCGAGCTCGACCGCGACGCCGACCGCGCGCCGCGACTCGATCGCCTCGGCGACCGTGTCGAACAGCTCGGTCGAGAGTGCGAAGTCGTCGATCTCGTGCGTCAGGGCAGAGGTGCGCACCTGCGGCACGACGAGCAGCCGCACCGCGTGCGAGCCCGTGCGGGCCGCAGGGAGGCAACGTGCGCGGGCGACCTCGATCGACGCCTGGCGCGCAAGCATCTCGAAGTCGGTCGCGGTCACGGCTCGCTGGCCCGTGCGCAGCGCGAGCGGGCCACGCAGGCGCGCCTCGTCGACCGTCTCGGCGTCGACGCCGCCCGTCGCGGCCCGCGGGTTCGTCACGCTCGCGACGTACGGGAGCGCGCTGCGCAGCGCGGTGAGGGTGCGCGCCCCGACGTTGCCGCGTGCGCCCCCGCCCGTGCGGTAGGCGGTCACGCGCACCTCGGCGCCGTCGCCCGGGATCGCCCCGTGCTGGCGGACCGTGCCGTCGGGGTGCCGCACCGCAGGGCCGAAGGTCACCCGAGCCGCACCCGAGTCCCACACGACGTGCCGGTCGCGCGGTCCTGAGGAAGAGAAGTCGGAGACCTCGTCCCACACGTGCGTCCCGGTGTGGTCGGTCACGAGCACGTGCTCGCCGGGACGGCGCGCCGCGACCGGCCCGCGCGGGAGGTCGAAGGTCTGCGAGGGGATGCCCGTCGATCGTCCGAGGAGCGTCCCGGGGACCACCTCGGAGTGCTCGGCCGGGGCGCTCACCCCGACCGTGCGGGCCACGACGGCCGAGACCTGCGGCGAGGCCTGGTAGCCAGCACGGTGCGTCGTCGGGCGCAGCATGCGGGCCCGCAGCCAGTGCGCCGACGTCCCGCCGAGCACGAGCGGAGCGGCCTCGGGGCCCACGAGCATGACGACCGAGCCGTCCTGGTTGAGCCCGCCCGTCGTGTCCTGCTCGACGATGCACGGCGTCCAGGCCTCACCCGTCCACACCTCCCACACGAGCGGCGGGTCGAGCGGGTCGACCCCGATCCCCTCGGCATGCGCGTCGATCTCGAGCTCGAGCACCTGGTGGGCGAGCGGGGACGCGAGGCCGAGGTAGAACGCGTCCCCCTCGACGAGCGGCTCGGACGGGAAGCACACGACCGCGCCCTGGGGGAGCGTGAGGTCCTCCCACACGTCACGCGTCGCCCCGGTCGCGGCCGAGCGGGTCAGCGCCGCGACGAGCGCGGCGGGCCGGGCGAGAGCGTCGTGCGAGGTCGCGAAGACGACCGGGTCGTCGTCGTCGGCCGTCGCGACCTGCGTCCCCGCGGGGATGCGCACGACCTCGCCCGTCGGGGCGGTGAGCCGGAACACGAGCTCGGTGCGCGCGACCGACGGCGGGAACAGGTCGATCCCCACGAGGTTGAGGAAGTGCACGTAGAGGCGGTCGGGCACCTGGTTGACCCGGTACAGGACCATCTCGCTCATCCACGCGAACAGCTCGATGAGCGCGACCCCGGGGTCGGAGACGTTGTGGTTCGTCCACTCCGGGGTGAAGCGGGGGATCAGGCGCTTGGCCTCGTCGACGATGTCCTGGAAGCGGCGGTCGTCGAGGTGCGGCGGGTCGAGCGGCATCAGGCTTCCTCACGCGGGATGACGTAGAACGGGTAGACGAGGTTGCGGCGGTCGTTCGTGGCCCGCACGCGGTAGTCGATCTCGATGCGCACGAGGCCAGGGTCGTCGTCGGGCACGGGGCGCACGTCCTCGACCTCGATGCGCGGCTCCCACTGCGCGAGGGCGTCCCGCACGGCCTCGCGGACGAGGCCCACGAGGTTCGCGGTCACGGGTTCGAACAGCAGGTCCCAGATGCGGCACCCGAACTGAGGGCGCATGAGCCGTTCGCCGGGCGCCGTCATGAGCACGACCGTGATCGAGTCGGCGAGGTCCGAACCGTTCGTCATGCGCAGCGCGCCCGTGTGGTCGACGCCGAAGGGCCACGCGAAGCCGCGGCCGACGAAGTCCGTCGGCACGGCGTGCGGGTCGGTGGGCTGGATGCTCATCAGTTGATCTTCACCATCGATCCGGCGAGCTCGGCGACCCCGGTCGACTGCAGCTTGAGCGAGCTCTTGGCCTTGACGGTCGTGGTCGCCCCGTCGAGCGTGAGGCCCGCCGAGGCTGTGCCCTTGACGTTCGCGCCCTGCACGGCGACCTCCTGGTCCGCCTCGATCTTGATCGTCGAGCCCTTGATCGTGATCGTGCCGTCCTTCGCGAGCACGATCTCGGCCTTGCCCGAGGAGATCCGCACGGGCTTGTCCTTCGCCTCGAGGTCGACGCGGTCGGCGCCGAGGTGCAGCCGCACCGTGCCGTCGTGCAGGACGAGGTCGATGTACTCGGCGTCGGCCCCGTCCCCGATCTCGATCTTGTTCCCGACGGCCGAGACGAGCGTGCGGGTCTTGACCGAGCCCTCGTGGTTGCGCACCGGGGGCAGGTCGATCTCGTTGAAGAGCCCGCCGAGCACGACGGGCCGGCGCGCGTCGCCGTCCTCGAACCCGACGAGCACCTCGTCCTGGACCTCGGGGGTCCACTGGATGCCCCGTCCTTGCCCTCCTCCCGGGGCGAGCACACGTGCCCACGCGAGGCTCATCTCGTCGTCGACCGAGGAGAGCTTGACCTGGACGCGGCCGAGCTGCTCGGGGTCCTCGACGCCCGTGACGACACCCGTGTGGATCCCGTTCGCGAGCACCGAGCCTCGGGTGCCCCGCCCCGACCACGGGTCGGTCACGAGGGCGGGGGGCCGGAAACCCGCGACGAAGCTCGTGCGCAACGGGCCGCCGTCGAGCACGTGCTCGACCTCGCGCACGTAGTACGTGCCGTCCCCGGGGCCGGTCCCGGTGACCTTGACCGCCTTGCCGGGCTCGATCTGCGGGCTGAAGTGCGCCCGTCCGCGCGCCGTCACGGTGGCCGCCTGGGCCGCGAGCGCGGCCGCGAGCTCGTCCGCCTCGGCCTTCGTGCGTGCACCGCGCCGCGTCACGACCGTCGTCGCGACGTGGCTCGTGCCCGGCGCGACGAAGCCCTTGTCCTCGTCCGGCGTCGTGCTCGTCGAGGTGAACGACCGCTTCGAGGCGGGGTCCCAGCCGCGCACCGTGACCTCGGTCGTGACGGGGCGGTTCTGCTCGGCCGAGAAGCGCAGCAGCACGTCACCGTACGGCAGGGTGCACGTCGGCTCGGGGACCTCGAGCCGTGAGACGTCGACGACGCGCAGCGTCGAGCCCGCGACGACCCATTCCCAGCCGAGGCGGTCGCACAGCTCGTCGAGCAGGCCGAGGGCCGAATCGGCCCGCCAGAACCAGGTCTCCTTGACCTTTCCCGCCCTCAAGTCCGTGACCTCGGCCCGCAGACGGTGCTCGCCCGCGAGCTGCTCGACGATGTCCTTCGCGCTGAGCTGGGCGTAGGTCTTCGTCGTGCGGGTACGTGCCATGACGTGGGACTTGTCGTGCGCCGTGACGAGCACACGCGGTCCGTCCCGGTCGATGTCGGTCGCGAGGCTCGTGACGACCCCTGCGAAGATCTCGACCGCGGGCTCGAGGGCCGAGATCTTGACCTCGCTGCCGATCTGCAGGTGGTTCTCGGCGAGCGAGAAGGTGCGGTCGGCGAGCACGAGGCTCGCCCGGCCGATCGTCCTGGTCCCACGCGCGACGCGCATCTCGAGCAGGTCGTCGAACACCCGCGCAGGCAGCGGCGTGCCGTCGACCGAGATCGACGCGTTGGTGCGCCGCAGCCCCACCTCGCCCGGGCTCATGTGTCCACCCGGGGGATCGAGATGAGCGACCCGGGCCGCAGCGCGAGCGGGTCGGGGATCTGGTTCGCGGTCGCGAGCGTGCGCCACCGGGTCGAGTCGCCGTAGTAGCGCGCCGCGATGCGGTCGAGCGTCTCGCCCGACTGGACGCGGTGGACGCGGTGCGGCTCGGGGGTGCCCGAGGTCGGGTTCTGGGGCCCGAAGGCGTGCGAGGCCTCGTACTGGCGCAGCACGAGCGAGACGGTGGCGCGCAGCGGCGTCCCGGTCGAGGAGAAGTACGTGAACGTCGTGCTCATGTGCGCGACGACCGCCTTGAAGGAGTGCAGGTCGCCCCAGTGGAAGGTCACGGTGGGTGGGCGCACGTTGCCCGTGCGCTCGTCCGAGCCGGGCAGCGAGGTGTCGATCTCCATGAGCTCGTGGATCTTGCCCGTGTACCGCGTCACGGCGCTGCCGTCGTGGGTCGTGTCGAAGAACAGGTCGACCGCCATCGTTCCGCCCTCGGCACCCGCGTAGCGCAGGCGGGGCACGCCGCGCCCGGGACGGGTCGCTCCCTCCCAGCGGTTCGAGCGGGTCACCTGGAGCTGGGCAGGGTTGAACAGGCACGGGAGCCGCTCGCCGCCCTCGACCTCGAGGAAGGCCTTCGCGGACGACGACGGCGCGCCAGCCTCGGGAGCCATCAGAACACCTCCGTACCGAGGCGCCACGCGCGCCTCTCGGTCTCCTCGGCGACACGGCGCTCGACGAGCTCGAGGACGCGCTCGTCGAGGTCGGTCGCGATCCACTCCTCGAGCCGCGCGACGACGCGGTGCTCGACCTCGCTCGCGATGACGTCGGGGTCGGCGGCCTGCTCGGCCTGACCGGTCCACAGGTGGGGTCGCACGTCGGCTCCTGGGGTGCGGGGGGCCGACGACGGCGCGGCCCACGGGGGAGGGGGGAAGGACGTCGCCCCGGCGGCGGGGGGCGCTGCGCCGCCCGCGGGGCCGAGGTTCGCGACCCGGGGCGCCCCGGGCGGGGGAGCGCCGGGTCCGGAACCCGTGGGTGCGCCCGCGAGCGCGGTGGCCGGCACGCCCGCGGTCGGTGCGCCAGGTGTCCGTCCGGGGTGCCCGGTCGCCGGTGAGCCGACCGCGACGAGCGGGGGCGCCGGGGGCAGCGCGCCGACCCCGGGCAAGCCTGTCGGTGCGCGGTGCGCGCCGATCATGGTTCGAGCGGCGGGCACGCGCGGGGCCGCCGGGCGAGCGGGTGCCCCCGCGTGGGACGGTCCGCCCGCGGGCGGACCGCTCCGCGCCGCGCCGAGCAGCCCCGGGTGCGCGGGCACGCCGGGTGTCGCGCGGTGCGAGTCCCAGCGGCGCACGACAGGGCCGCTCGGGACCTGGGGCGCCCCGGGTCGGGCGGGGAGCACGGGGACCGCGGGGGCGACGGTCGTGGGGGCGAGTGCGCGCAGCGCCGTCCCGACGGCTCCGTGCGCCGTCTCGGTGAGCACGGCCCCGGGGGACGAGCTCGGGATCATGGCTGCCTCGCGGTGCATGGTCGGCCCGGGCGCGGGCGTGCCGCGGAGCGGCGTGCGACGCACGGTCGAGACGGGGCCGGTCCAACGGGGGTCGAGAGCAGGCGCGTCGTGCGGGTGGGCAGGGCTCGCGGGCGCCGTCGCGGCGGGACGCACCGGCGTGGGGGTCCGCCCCTGGGAGTGCTCGGCACGCTCGGGTGCGCGCGGGGAGGAGTCGAGGGGGGCGCGGCCGGGTCGTACCGGGGTCGCGCCAGGGTGCGGGCTCGTCGAGCGCGGACCAGCGAGCGCGTGCGGGACTGCGGCGGTGAGCCGGCGCAGGCCCGGCGTGTCGCCCGTGAGGGGGCGCGTCGTGCTGCGGCGCACCGCGACGGGCCGCCGGTGCCCCGTGCCGGGGAGCCGGTGGGAGCGCCACGGCGGGAGCGCCGCGCCGCGCGCCGGGCCCCCGACGGGCGACCGCGTGGCGAAGGACTCGGACGGGTTCGACCGCACGGCCGGACCGCTCGCGTCGCGAGGGTGCAGCGGTTCGGTCACAGCGGTCGGGGTCGTGCTCCCGGTGGACCGGGCCGCGGAGGCTCGTCGCACCGCCGGGGCCGGTCCGCCCGCGGGCTGGCTCGTGCCTGGGAGCTGTCCCGTCCCCGTTCCCGTGCGCTCGGCGTCGGCGTGCGGCGTCGCCGCCGGGCTGGTCCGTGCGGCGCTCGCGCCTGGCACACGCGCCCCGTCGCGCGGCGCGCCCGCGGCGGGCGGCACCGGGGACCCTGCGGAGCCGGGCACGCTCGACGCCGCGCTCGGTGCTCGGGCGCTGCTCGCGGTGGCGTGCGCGCTGCTCGCGGTGGCGTGCGCGTCGCCCGGCCGCACCGTGGGGAGTGCCACGGGCGCCGCGGTCGGTGCGACATCCTCGGCGGCGACGTCCGAGCCCGCGCGAGCAGAACGTCGCAGACCGTCCGCGCCGCTCAGCACCGCGGGCGCCGAGCGCGCACCGGTCGTGCGCCGCACGGGCCCCGCGAGCGGGCGAACGGTCGCGCCGGGCCGGGCGAGACGTGAGGTCGCAGACGTGCTCCGGCCGAGGTCGCCCGGGGTGGCCGCACGCGCATCTGAATCTGGAGATGGTGCGGCCGGGTCGAGGACCGCACCCGCCGGGGCCGGCAGGGGCGCGGGCGACGCGACGGCCGCCCGCGCGCTTGCGCCCGGGGCAGCGGGCGCCGCGACGCCGGCTCCGGGGGAAGTCCCGGTCGCCGGTCCGACGAGGCGCCGCGCGTCGGCGCCCCTGGGCCCTGCGACCGCCGACGCCGAACCGGGTACCCGAGCGTGCGGCGTCGCGTCGTCCGTGACCGGCCGCTGCTCGGTCGCCGCGCCCGGGGCAGGGGCGTCGTGCCGCACGGGGAGCTGCGGGCCGCTCGCGGGGGTCGGGGCGAGGCTTGACGCTGAGCTCGGTCCCGCGGCAGACGGTCCGGGCAGCGCGGCGGAGCGAGCCGGTGGGGCGGTGATCGAGCCGGGACGCCCCGGGGCGAGGACGGGGCGCGCGTGCTCCTCGCGCGCCGCGCGAGCGAGCGCCCGGCGTCGTA
>JAAYZM010000296.1 GCA_012514835.1 Actinomycetales bacterium | reverse complement strand
GGCCGTGAACACGAGGTCGCCGCCGTAGGGGTGGCGTTCGGCCACGGGCAGCTGGTTGCAGTACTCGACGGTGCGCCGGACCGTGTCGATGTCGGAGAAGTCGATCTCCGGGTCGATCCCCTGGCTCAGCAGGTTCATGCCCAGCGTCACGAGGCACACGTTGCCCGTGCGCTCCCCGTTGCCGAACAGGCAGCCCTCGATGCGGTCCGCCCCGGCCAGGTAGCCGAGCTCCGCGGCGGCCACGGCCGTGCCGCGGTCGTTGTGCGGGTGCAGCGAGAGCACCACGTTCTCGCGCTGGTGCAGGTGGCGACTCATCCACTCGATCGCGTCCGCGTACACGTTCGGGGTGGCCATCTCGACGGTCGCGGGCAGGTTGATGATCACCTTGTTGTCCGGCGTCGGACCGAATACGTCGATCACCGCGTTGCACACCCGCACCGCGTACTCGAGCTCCGTGCCCGTGAAGGACTCGGGCGAGTACTCGTACTGCACCTTCGTGTCCGGGACCATCTCCTCGTACTTCTTGCACAGGTGCGCCCCGCTCACGGCGATGTCGAGGATCCCGTCCTCGTCCGAGCGGAACACGACCTCGCGCTGCAGCACCGAGGTGGAGTTGTACAGGTGCACGATCGCGCGCTTCGCACCCCGGATCGCCTCGTACGTGCGCTCGATGAGGTGCTCGCGCGCCTGCGTCAGCACCTGGATCACGACGTCGTCGGGGATGCGGTCCTCCTCGATGAGCATCCTCACGAAGTCGAAGTCCGTCTGCGAGGCGGACGGGAAGCCCACCTCGATCTCCTTGAAGCCCATCTGCACGAGCAGCTCGAACATCCGCAGCTTGCGCTCGGGGTTCATCGGCTCGATCAGGGCCTGGTTGCCGTCCCGCAGGTCCACGGCGCACCACCGCGGCGCGCGCTCGATGCGCTTGCCCGGCCACGCGCGGTCCGGCAGCTCGACCGTGAGCTGCTCGTGGAACGGGCGGTACTTGTGGACCGGCATGCCGGAGGGCTGCTGGGGAGTGGCTGCCGGGTTGTAGCTCGTGGTGCTCATGGTGTGTCCTTCACGTCTCGTCTGGGCTGGAGGCCGGCACACCAACCACCGCGACGAGGGGCGGCCTTACGAGGCCTCGCCGCGGCGACGAAGGAGGAGCGACGCACGCATGGGGGTCATCGTAGCGCGTTCACCGGCCGAGCCTCGCGAACGTCCCGTCGTCGTGCACGTAGAGCGCCCCGTCGATCGCGAACGCGACGGCCTCGGGGCTGACCAGGTCGAGCCTCCACACCTCACGGCCGGACTCGAGGTCGAGGGCACGCAGCCACGAGAGCTCGACGTTGCGTTCGTGCACGACGACGACGGCGCCGTCGCTCGCCACGAGGTCGCCGCCGCTGATCTCGGCCCACACGTCCTCTCCCGTCGTGAGGTCGACGGCCCGCAGCCTGCCGCCACCACCGAGCACGGCCTTGCCGTCGAGCAGGTACACGCTGCCGTACTGCCACCGGCCGAGGTGCTGCGCGAGCTCGCCCGTCGTGCTGTCGACCAGGTCGAGGCCGCCGCCGGCGGCGTTCCACGCGTCGAGCCGCCCGGCCGAGCCGTCGTCGAGCCCGATCACCTGGGGATCGCCCTCGATCTCGTACACGGCGTCCCCACCCTCGTCGAAGACGAGCTTCTCGGGATGGCTCGAGGCCCAGTAGGAGAACACGTAGCCGCCCCCGAGGAGCGGGGTCACGAAGACCTCCGGCTGCCCGCCCTCGGGGCGCGCCCGTGCCGCCGCGGCCCCCCACGCGGCGGGCGTCACCTCGACCACGATCTGACCGTCGTGCTCGATCACGAGAGCACGGTCGCTGGCGGACACCACGGCGCGGTCCTCCCACACCTGCAGGTTCACCCAGCTGTCAGACCCGAGGGCCCGGTCGAGCAAGGGCAACGTCCACACCGTGGCGCCCTCCGCGTCCACGAGCCGCAACGACGTCTCGGAGTCCGCCATCTCCACCTGGAGAAGATCCGATCGCCACGGTGCCACTCCGAACCCCACGGTCGGCACGTCGCGCGAGGAGCGGACCTCACCCGTCCGAGCGTCTCTCTGCTGCAGCACGATGCTCTCGACCTCGTCTCCCGAGGTCCGTCGCTGCTCGACGCACGCGACCATGCCCGCGGGGGCGGCAAAGGTCTCGCTCGGGAGCCCGCAGTAGACGCTCAGCGCGTCGTCCTGCGGCTCCGCCCTCCACAGCTCGGCGCCCGTCTCTCGGTCCAGGGCGACAGACACCGACTCGCCACTCTCCTTGGCCCGCTGGAGCAGCACGACGTCTCCCGCGCTCGACGGCGACGCCCAGTACTCCGGAGCGTCGACTCGCCACAGGAACCCCGGCACCCGGCCCAGGTCCGCGACGAAGGCCTCTTGCCCCGCGAGGAGCTCGTGCGTGGCGGCGAGCGCGGCCTGCTCGCGCGCCGCTTTCACGAGGTAGGCACCGCCGACGACGACGGCGAGGAGCGCGACGGGCCACGCTCTGCGGACCCGGCGCCAGCCACGCGGCCGGTCAGCTCCGCGCTCCGGGTCGCTCGACTCGCCGTCGTCGGCGAGCTCGTCGTCGAGGAGCGCAGGCTCTTCGACAGCGGCGCTGGCATGCCCGGCACCAGATCCAAGCTCGACGAGCTCGACCTCGGCCTTGCGCCCTCGGAGCCTCATCTCGGCAGGCTAACCGAGCCGGATCACGGACTCGCCGTTGATCTCCAGGAGCATCCCCGAGATCGCGACCGGGCTGGACTCCGGGTCCGGCAGCTCGAAGGCCCAGCGCTCCCCGCCCGTGTCGAGGTCGATCGCCCGGAGCGTCGACGTGAGTCCAGGTGCTCCCACGACGAGCACGACCTCGCCGTCCGTGCCGATCGGGTAGCCGAAGCCGATGTCGACGGCCCAGCGTTCCGTACCCGACTCCACGTCGAAGGACGCCAGCCTGCCCTGGGCCATGCGGACCACGGCGCCGTCGACCACGAACAGGGGCGCGCTCGGGAAGGTCGCGAGCGTCGACCCGTCCTCGAGATCGCGCACCTGGGTCCCGTCCCAACCGGAGACCGCGGTGATGTTGCCGAGGGAGCCGTCGTCGAAGCTGAACAGCCACGTCCCTGCGGGCTCGTCGACCCGCACCTCGCCCGCCGCGTCGAGCACGAGGGTCCTCTGCTCGGAGCCGTCGAAGCCCTGGACCGTGAAGGCGCCACGGGACGTGATCCACGGCGTCACGATCGGCGCGGGTCCCACCGCCGCCTCCTCGTCGACCGGAGCAGGAAGGTCCGCGAGGACCTCCCCCGCAGCGTCGACGGCCACGACACGGTCGGCCACCACAGCTAGCGCAGACTCGGCGCCCACGGCGAGCGCGACGCCCTCCCCTTCGGCGAGCGGCCGGTCGAGCGCGGTGACGTCCCACCGGACCCCGCGGTCCTGCCCTTCGACGAACAGCTGGACGGTGGTCCCGTGGTCCGAGACGAGCACGAGACCGTCCCGCCACGCTGACGCGGCCTCGTACCCGCTCACGTCGCGCTCGGCCAGGAGGCTGCCCGTCGCGGGGTCCAGCCACCGGACCTTCGAGTCCGCGCGGCACGCGAGCACGTCCGTCGCGCCCGCGGGGGTCTCGCAGTACGAGTGCTCTTCAGCGGCGGCGGCGGACCAGAGCTCCGCGCCTGTCTGCGCGTCGAGCGCCACGAGCTCGTCAGCCCGCTCCACGAGCACCATCCCCGGACCCGTCCCGGCGTAGAGGTGCCCCTCGGGGGTCCGCCACAGCTCGGTGAGCCCGTCCGACAGCGGGAAGATCCCGCCGTCCTGCGACGCGATAAGTGCCTCGTGCTCCGCGGCGGCAGCGTCGCGCCGAGACTCGACCACGAACAGTGCACCACCGACGACGACGGCGATCACGAGCAGCCATCCCACAGCACGCCAGCCGCGCCCCGGGCGCCTGCCCGCATCCTCGCCGTCGGACACGGGCTGGCCGTCGGGCAAGCCCTCGCCGTCGGACACGTCTTCGCTGAGCTCGACCTCGGCCTTGCTCCCCCTGATCCCCATGGCGGGAGGCTACTGGCCCGTGCCGAGGCGGACCAGCGTCTGTCCGTCCTGGAGCATGAGCGCGCCCGCGTAGACCATGGGGAACGCGGACGCGCTCGGCAGTGGATAGGTCCACACGAGGGCGCCCGTGCGCGCCGAGAACGCGAACAGCTCGGGGTCCCCCTCGTAGCTGAGGAAGAGCACCACGTCTCCGTCGCTGCCGAGCAGCTCGCTCTGCTCGAGCTGGGCGTGCCAGCGCTCCTCGCCCGTGCGGACGTCGACGGCGCGCAGCTCGCCCTCGCGCTGATAGATCAGCGCACCGTGGAGCAGCATGGTGCCGTCGTTCGGTGCGCCGTCGAGCTCCACCGCGGCCTTCCCCGTGGTCGAGTCCCACACGGCCAGACCCCACGGCGGGTGGACCACCACGAGCCCGGGAACCACCTGGTCGTCCACCATGGGGGTCGCGACGTAACCGACCGTCGAGAAGCTCCGCTCGCCCTGGCTGTCGTACACCTCGACCGACTCCACGTCGTCGACGTAGCGGCTCAGCACGAAGGACCCGCCGCGCTGGGGCGAGAGCCACTCGTTGACGAGCCCCGCCGCGGCCGCGGCGGCGACGTCCTCCCGCACCGGGACGTCGAGCACGACCTGACCGTCACCATCCACCACGAGGTGACGGTCGGTGCGCACGACCGCGACGTCCGCCACCGGGTCCACCCACGCGGCCGCGGTGCCGTCCGCCGTCCCCGTGACAGGGACCCGCCAGCGCGCCTCGCCGTCGAACGCCTCGCGGCGCAGCTCGAGCGCCCCGTCCACCTCGGCGAGCACGAGCACGTCCGGACCCCACCACTCGAGGGACAGCTGACCGTTCGGGTCGCGCACCTCGATGACCTCCCCCGTCATCGCGTCGCGTCGCTCGATCTCGCGGTCCTCGAAGTCCACGGGTTCCTCGAGGCTCGAGTAGCCGTACCGCTCGCACAGCACGTGCGTGGTCCCTCCCGCTGGTTCGTCGCTCCCCCAGCAGTAGGTCATGCGATCCGGCTCGGCGGCGACGTGCCATCGCTCGTCGCCGCTCGCGAGGTCGATCACCCGCAGGCCGCCGTCCTCGTGGCTCACGAACATCAGCTCTTCTGTCGACCCGCCGAAGTACTCGCGGGGTGCCAGGTCGACGGACCACAGAACGCCCATCTCCGGTCCGAGGCCCTCGATGTAGCCGAACTGCGGGCGCATCGCCTCGAGCCGAGCGTCCACGCGCGAGGACTCACGTGCCTGGGCGACGGTGAAGGCCCCAGCGACGACGACGGCCACGAGGGCGAGCGGCCACCCACGCCGCACGACATCACGCCACGACCGCTTCGGTAGCTCCTCCGCGGGCGCGAACGGCTCGTCGAGGTCGAGCTCGGCTCCCTCGACGAGCTCCACCGCGGCCTTGCGGTTGCTCCCGGCCATGACGGCAGGCTAACCCGCCACCACGGCGCACCCCACCATCACGGGACCCAGCGGGACAGCTTGTCCCCCGAATGGACCAGGAGCATCCCGCCGAGCGCGCGCGGCCACGCGCTGATCCCGTCGAGCGCGAGCCGCCACACCTCGCGCCCGGTCGCGAGGTCCACGGCGCACAGCTCGCGGTACGGGACCGTGCGGTCCAGCACGAGGACGTGGCGGCCATCCGTGCCGACCAGCACGCCGCGCGACACCTCGACGCGCCACCGCAGCACCCCGTCCCGGACCGAGATGGCCTCGACGGCGGCGTCGCGCGCGAGCACGAGCGCGCCGTCGAGCACGTACGCCTCCGCAGGGAGCTCACCGTCGAGCGGCAGCACCCGGGGCGTGGTGGTGGCAGCCCACAGCTCGAGACCGACGTCGGTCACGGTCACGACGAGTCCCGGGACCGAACCGTCGTCGGCCCGCAGCGGCAGACCTGTCCCCGCCGTCGGCGCCCGCTCGTGAGCGAGGGCACCGCGCCCGTCGACCGCAAGCTCTGTGCCCGCCACCGCCACGAGCGCGCGGTCCCCCTCGACGCGCAGCTCCACGGGCTCGCCGTCGGACGGGAGCCGGTCCCCCACCTCGACCCGCCACCGCACGTCTCCCGTGAAGGTCTCCCGCGTCAGCTCGAGCACACCTTCGCGGACGTCCAGCTCGAGCAGGTCGGTGCCCCACGGCGCCACGACCAGCTGCTCCGAGACGTCGCGCGGACGCACCACCT
>JAAYZM010000035.1 GCA_012514835.1 Actinomycetales bacterium | reverse complement strand
TGGGGGTCAGCTGGGGGTGGCGGTGGGGGTGAGGGCGAGGAGCTCGGTGACCTCGGTGCGGACGGCCGTGCGGAAGCCGTCGTGGCCCGACACGTCCGCGGGGAACACCTCGGTCAGGGCGAGCATGCGGTCCGCGAGCGAGGACTCCGGTCCACCGGACGCCACCTCGCGCAAGCGCTCGGCGAGCGGGTCGTCGAGCGGCAGCTCGGTCCCGAGCGCGTCGCGGCCGCGGGCCACGAACACGATCCACGCGGCCATCGCTCGCGCAGCGACGGTGGGGACGACGCCGGCCGCGAGGCGGTCGGACACCGTTCCGAGGATCCGGATGGGCAGCTTCTGCGAGCCGTCCCCGGCCACCTGCCACGTCGTGTACCCGGTGGCGGGGTTGGCGAAGCGCTCGAGGATCTCCTCGCCGTAGGCCGCGAGGTCGAGCCCCTCCGGCGCGACGAGCGTGGGGATGATCTCCTCGGTCATCATCTGGCGCACGGCACCCGCGATCTCGTCGTCGGACACGGCCTCGTCGATCATGCGGAAGCCGCGCAGCGCGCCGAGGTAGGCGATCGCGGAGTGCGCGCCGTTGAGCATGCGCAGCTTCGCGCGCTCCCACGGGGCGACGTCGGACGTGAACGTGACTCCCGCGAACTCCCAGCGCGGGCGCGCGGCGGCGAACGTGTCCTCGACCACCCACTGGGAGAACGGTTCGGCCACCACGAGTCCCTCGTCCACGAGCCCGAGCATCGCCTCGGCCTGCTCGCGGTGCGCGGGCGTGGTGGCGGGCGTGATGCGGTCCACCATCGTGGACGGGAACGTGACGGACTCCTGCACCCACGCGCGCAGCTTCTCGGCGCTCGGCCCGCCCACGTGGTCGAGCGCGCCGTGCACCAGCTCCGCCACGACCTGCCCGTTGTCCGGCATGTTGTCGCAGCACACGAACGTGAGCGGCCCGGCGTCGGCCACCATGCGGCGGGCGAGGCCCCGCACGAGGGCGCCGATCGGGGTGCGGGCGGGGACGTCCGCGGCCGACGACGGCCCGTCGAGCTCGGCGGACACGCTCGCGAGGTCGCACGCGAGGTCCACGTCATCGAGGTCCGGTCCGCCACCCGGCGCGCGGCGGTAGCCCTTCTCCGAGACGGTCGAGGAGACCACCGTGACGTCGGGCGACGCGATCGCGTCGAGCACGGCCGCGGACTCGTCCTGGAGGAACGCGACCTGGCGCATGGACCCGATGACGCGCAGCGAGCTGTCCGTGCGGCCCTTGGTCAGCACCGAGTACAGCCCGTCCTGCGGGCGCAGCTGAGACACGACGCGCGGGCTGCGCTGCGTCACGCCGAGGATGCCCCAGCGGTCCTCGCCCGCCGCCGCGGCGGCGTCCTCGGTGAACACGGCCTGGTGGGAGCGGTGGAACGCGCCGACGCCGAGGTGGACCTGGCCCACGCGGGCGGCGCGGGGGTCGACGGCGGGTCCGACGACGGCGGCCCCCGATCCGGGCTGTGCGAGCTGGGCGGTGTCGAGGGTGGTCAGGCGGAGGCGGGGAGGTGTGTGCACGTGCTCGCAGGATCTCTTCGTGGGGCGGTCGGGGTTCAGGCTCTGGCCGTCGCGGAGGGGGCCACGGCGCGGGCGGGGCCGCTGGACCCGCGCACCACGAGGGACACGGGCAGCAGCCGGCTGGGGGTCGTGGTCTCCGCGCCCTGCGGCTCGACGGACTCGACCAGGGCGTCCGGGTCGAGCAGCAGGTCCACCGCGGCGCGGCCCAGGCGATCGAGCGGGACGGCCACGGTGGTCAGGGCGGGGTTGACGAAGCTCGCGGCCGGGACGTCGTCGAAGCCCACCACGGACAGCTCGCCCGGCACGTCCACGCCGCGGGCCCGCAAGCGCTCGAGCAACCCGAACGCGACGAGGTCGTTGTGCGCGAGCACGGCCGTGGCGCCGCTCGCGATGAGCAGGTCTGCCGCGGCGACCCCGCCGGAGAACGTGGGTGGGAAGTGGCCCAGGGGCGTGGTGCGCAGGTCGCCGATGCCGTGATAGTCCGGCTCGAGCCCGCCGCGCCGCTCGGAGTCCGACCACGAGGCACGAGGCCCGCCCGCGTACGCGACGTGCCGGTGGCCCAGGGCGTGCAGGTGGGCGAGGGCCTGGCGCACGCCGTCCCGGTTGTCGATCACCACGGAGCGCAGGTGGTCCGAGCGCCGGTTGACGAGCAGCACCTCGGGGCCGCCCACCAGCTCGGCGAGCGCGGCGTCCGGCATGCGCGGCGAGCACAGGATGATGCCGTCCACGAGCGCGCGCATCTGGGCGATCGGCTCGGCCTCGAGCAAGGCGTCGTCCTCGGTGTCCGCGACGAGCACGGCGAGGCCGGCGGCCCGGGCGCGCCGCTGGACGGCTTTGGCGATCGACGCGAAGAACGGGTTCTCCATGTCCGGCACCACGAGGCCGAGCGAGCGCCACGAGCCGGGCTCCGGTGCGGCGTTGGGGTGGCGGTAGCCGAGGGCGGCGGCGGCGCGCTCGACGTCGGCCCGCCGGGTGGCCGAGACCATCTGGGGCTGGGCGAGCGCGCGTGAGGCCGTGGCCGCAGAGACACCCGCGAGGCGGGCGACGTCACGCAGGTTGACCATCGTCAGTCCGTTTCGGCTCGGGGCGTTCTCGCGGCCCATTGCATCATGTTTCAGGGGCGCGGGGCAAGGTTCGGAACGCTCAGGATCAGCGAAACTATCGCGTCTTGTCATCCACGCGCGCAGGGGGGATGATTGATCGTGAATCACGTTACATCCGTTTCACATGGAGGTCCGGTGGCCGTCCCACCCGCCAGCTCGCCGTCGTCGTCGACCTGGACCCTGCACCCCGACCGTGCCCTCCCGGCGGATCCCGGAACGCGCGCCGCCGCGCGCACCATCTACGGGGCCACGAAGGACCTGCCGATCGTCTCGATGCACGGGCACGTCGACGCCGGGCTCCTCGCGGCCGACGAGCCCTTCGGCAACCCCGCCGAGCTCTTCGTGATCCCCGATCACTACCTCGTGCGCATGCTCGTCTCGCAAGGCGTGCCCCACGGTGACCTCGGCGTCCCGCGGCGCGACGGCGAGCCGGTCGAGACGGACCCGCGCGCGATCTGGCGCACGTTCTGCGCCCACTGGCACCTGTTCCGCGGCACGCCCACCCGCTACTGGATGGAGCACGTGCTCGCCGAGGTGTTCGGGGTCGCCGCACCCCCGTCGTCGGACACCGCGGACGCGCTCTACGACGAGATCTCCGCGCACCTCGCCACCCCCGAGTACCGCCCCCTGGCCCTCGTGGACCGCTTCGACCTCGAGGTCATCGCCACGACGGACCCCGCGGACGCGAGCCTCGAGCACCACGCGGAACTCGCGCGGCGCGGCTGGGGCGAGCGGATCGTCCCGACGTTCCGGCCCGACGCCGTGCTCCACCTCGACCTGCCCACGTGGCGCGCGGACGTAGCGCGCCTGGCCGAGCGCGCCGACCTGCCCGTCGAGACGTACCCGCAGTACCTCGCGGCCCTCGAGGCCCGGCGCCGCGCCTTCATCGCGGCCGGGGCGCGCGCCACGGACCACGGGCACTTCAGCGCGGACACCACGCCGCTGCCCGCGAGCGAGGCCGCGCGGATCTTCGACGCGGCCCTGCGCGGGGAGGTCACCGCCGAGGAGGCGCGCGCGTTCAGCGCCCACATGCTCTTCGAGATGGCGCGCATGTCGAGCGAGGACGGCCTCGTGATGCAGCTGCACCCCGGCGTGCTGCGCAACTACGACTCGGGCGTGTTCGCGGCGCGTGGGGCGGACGTGGGCTACGACATCCCCGTCGCGACCGAGTACACGCACGCGCTGCGCCCGCTCCTCGAGGCGTTCGGCCACCACCCGAACCTGCGGCTCATCGTGTTCACGGTGGATGAGGACGTCTACTCACGCGAGCTCGCACCGCTGGCGGGCGTGTTCCCCGCCATGAAGCTGGGCGCCCCGTGGTGGTTCCTCGACACCCCAGACGGCATGCTGCGCTTCCGCGAGCTCGTCACGGACAACGCCGGCTTCTACAACACCACCGGGTTCGTGGACGACACGCGCGCGTTCTTCTCCATCCCGGCCCGCCACGACCTCGCGCGCCGGATCGACGCCGCCCACCTCGCGCGCCTCGTGGCCGAGCACCGGCTCGACGAGTCCGAGGCCGTCGAGACCGCGATCGACCTCGCGTACCGGTTGCCCCTCGCGGCGTACCCGCGCCCGGCCTCCGCCGTCGGACAGCATTCCCCGGACGCGTCGTGACCAGCGCGACCCCCTCCCCCCTCGCCCTCGGCGAGGCGACGCTCCTCCTTCGGGAGGGCGACGACGTGGTGGTCGCGTTGCGGGACCTGCAGAGCGGGGCGGTGCTCGTGTCCGACGACGGCGCCCCCGCGCTGACCGTCTCCCAGTCGGTGCCGCGCGGTCACAAGCTCGCGGTCCGGCACGTCGAGGCGGGCGGCGCGGTGCACAAGTACGGGCAGTCGATCGGGGCGGCGACGCGGGACATCGCGCCGGGGGACCACGTGCACTCGCACAACCTCGGCATGGCGGACGTCGAGCACTCGTACGAGTTCGGGACCGCGCGCGTGGTGCCGCCGGTGCCTTCCGGGCCGCGGCCTACCTTCCAGGGGTACCGACGCGCGGACGGGCGCGTGGGGACGCGGAACTATATTGCGATCCTCACGTCCGTGAACTGCTCGGCGAGCTCCGCGAAGCTCATCGCGGAACAGTTCCGTGGGCGCGTGCTCGAGGAGTACCCGCACGTGGACGGGGTCGTCGCGCTCACGCACCAGAGCGGGTGCGGCATGGTGCCCACGAGCGAGGGCGGGCAGATGCTGCTGCGCACCCTGCGGGGGTACGCGGACCACCCGAACGTCGCGGGGCTGCTCGTGCTGGGGCTCGGTTGCGAGATGCTCCAGGTGGACCAGCTCACCGTGGGGCTCGACCTGCCCACCAACAAGCCCGTGACGCAGCTGACCATTCAGGAGACGGGCGGTATCCGGCGCACCGTGCGGGCCGGCGTCGAGGCGATCGAGGCGATGCTGCCGCAGATCGACGCGCTGCGCCGCGAGGAGTGCGACGTGAGCGAGCTCGTGCTCGGGCTCAACTGCGGGGGGTCGGACGGCTACTCCGGCATCACGGCCAACCCGGCGCTCGGGCTCGCTTCCGACCGGCTCGTGGCCTACGGCGGGAGGTCCGTGCTGGCCGAGACGCCCGAGGTGTTCGGGGCTGAGCATCTGCTCACCCGGCGTGCCGTGTCCCGCGAGGTCGGTGAACGCCTCCTGGCGCGGATCGAGTGGTGGCGCGACTACACCGAGCGTGGCGGTGGGACGCTCGACAACAACCCCTCGCCCGGCAACAAGGCGGGCGGGCTCACCACGATCCTCGAGAAGTCGCTCGGGGCCGTCGCGAAGGGCGGCTCGGCGGAGCTGCGGGCGGTGTACCAGTACGCCGAGCCGATCTCCGAGCCCGGCTTCGGGTTCATGGACACGCCCGGCTACGACCCCGTGTCCGTGACCGGGCTCGTGGCTGGCGGGGCCAACGTGGTCGTGTTCACCACGGGGCGCGGGTCGGTGCTCGGGTGCAAGCCCACGCCGTCCATCAAGGTGTCCACCAACACGCAGACCTACCTGCGCATGACCGAGGACATCGACCTCAACGCCGGGCGTGTGGTGGACGGCACCGCGTCGCTCGAGGAGGTGGGGCTCGAGCTGTTCGCCAAGATCCTCGCGGTCGCCTCGGGGGAGCAGACCGTGTCCGAGGAGCTCGACCTGGGGCAGGACGAGTTCATCCCCTGGCAGCTGGGCGCCGTCACCTGACCCTCCGCGCGCGTGCGCTCGGCGCTTGTGCCCGACACGTTGAGCGCCCAGGTGCTCCGAGCGCAACAGATCGTTCAACCTCTCGCGTGCCGGATTGCGCGGACGGGCGCTACCGCTTCCGGGGCGGGAGGAGGCCTGCGTCGATGAGACGCAGGGCCAGCGCGTTGCCGTCCGGGCCCAGCACGGTGCGCGGGCCCTCGGGCTTCTCGGTGGCGCGCCGCTCCTTCTCGGCGGGCAGAGGTGCGCCGTGCGCGAGCACCTGCTGCGCCACCGAGAGCTGGCGGATCAGCACCAGCTCTACCCGGCCGGGGAACTCTTCCGCGATCTGCGCGTAGAGCTGCGGGTCGTGCTGGCCGTCGTCGCCCACGAGCACCCACCGCACGTGCGGGAGCTCGTCCATGAGTCGGCGCAGGGACTCGATCTTGTGCTCGGGGCCGCTGCGGAACCAGCCCGTGTTGGTGGGGCCCCAGTCGGTGAGGAGGAACGGGCCCGCGGGGTAGCGGTGCCGCTCGAGGAACCGGCGCAGCGCGGGCGCCACGTTCCACGCGCCGGTGGACAGGTAGAAGGTGGGCGCGTCCGGGTTGGCGCGCTGCCAGCGGGCGTAGAGCTGGGCCATCCCTGGGACGGGTCGGCGCGCGTCCTCGTGCAGCACCATGGCGTTCCACGCCGCGAGCAGGGGACGCGGCAGGGCCGTGACCATGACCGTGTCGTCGACGTCGCTGAGCATCGCGACCGTCTGCTCGGGGCCGATCACGCGCACCGCGCTCGTGGCCCGCTGCCCGTCGAGCGTGAAGGTGGCCTGGTGCCAGCCCGGCTCGAGCTCGACCTCGAGGACGGTGTCGATGTACCCGCCGCGGTCCGCCCGCACCGTGGTCGTCACGTCTCCCACCCGGACCTCGACGGAGGCGTGCGGCACCTGCGCGGTGAGGAAGCTGCGCCACCCGCGCACCGCCCGGCGTGCCGAGGCCGGGTCCCGTTCCGTGGCTTGTCCGGCGCTCGTGCCCGGCGGGGCGAGCAGCGCCCGCCCGAGCACCCGCACCCACGACGTCGTGCCGTAGCCCGTGGACGGTTCGACGCGCCCCACCCAGCCTCTTCGACGCAGGACGCGCGTGACGATGCCGTTCACGCGATCCTCGGCACGCGCCACGAGGTGCGGACGGCTGGACGGGCTGGTGCCGGACGGTGCGGTGCTCATGACCTCCCATGGTGACGGCACTTCGCCCGTCGCGCCCGAGCAAGTCCGCCGCCGCACCGAGAGGCGTCCCGGGCCGCGAAGGATCTGCCACCCTGGTGCCCATGACGAACGCCTCGCCCGTGGAGTCGGTGGACCGGGCGCTGCTCGTGCTCGAGGCGCTCGCGGCCGCCGGTCCCGCCGGGCTGTCCCTCGCGGAGCTCGCCACGCGCCTCGACGTCCACAAGACCACCGTGCACCGCGCGCTCGCGGCCCTGCGCTTCCGGGACTTCGTGGTGCAGGACCCGGTCACGGGCGCCTACGCGCTGGGCGGTGCGGCCACGGGCCTCGCGGAGGCGTACTTCGGCGAGGAGAACCTGCCGGCCCTGCTGCACCCGGCGCTCGTGGCGCTGTGCGCGGCGACGGACGAGCTGGTCCACCTCGGGGTCCTCACGGGTGCGCAGGTGGTGTACGTCGACAAGGTCGAGCCCGAGCGCGCGGTCCGCGTGTGGTCCGCCGTCGGACGCCGCATGCCCGCCGTGACCACGGCCCTCGGGCGAGCGCTCCTCGCGAGCCGGGGTGCGAGTCGCGACGTGGTCGAGCGGTACGCGCAGGTGGCAGGGAGCGGGGCCGACGGCGAGGCGGCGTGGCGCGAGGTCTCGTCGGCGCGCGAGCGCGGGTGGGCCCGTGAGGTCGAGGAGAACGAGCCCGGCATCGCGTGCGTGGGTGCGCCGCTGCTGCGCGGCGGGGTGGCCGTCGCCGCCGTGAGCGTCACCGCGCCGGTCGAGCGCATGGGCGAGGCGCGTTTCGCCGACGTCTACGCCCAGATGCGCGAGACGCTGCCGCCGTTCCTCCCGCCGTCGTTCACGCTCGGGTAGGGGAGGCAGTGCCGACGACGGCGGACGGGCTACCGCCGTCGTCCCCGCTGTGGCATGCTTGTTGCGCACCCTGACATCACCATTTCGCAGAGCGGAACGCAAGTATGGGAATCCTCGAAGAACTCAGTGCGGCACGGCTCGTGCCCGTCGTCGTCCTCGACGACGCGAAGCACGCCGAGCCCCTCGCCGCCGCCCTCGTGGCGGGTGGTTTGCCCGTCGCGGAGGTGACGTTCCGTACCGCGGCCGCCGAGGATTCCATCCGGGCGATGTCCGCGCGCGGGGACATGCTCGTGGGTGCGGGGACGGTCCTCACGCCCGAGCAGGTGGACCGGGCCGTCGCGGCGGGCGCAAGCTACGTGGTCTCGCCCGGGCTGAGCCGCGCCGTGGTGGAGCGGTGCCGCGAGCACGGCGTCCTCGCCCTGCCGGGCGCCGTCACCGCGACCGAGGTGCAGGCCGCTCTCGAGCTGGGCCTCACGGCCGTGAAGTTCTTCCCCGCCGGAACCAGCGGCGGCGCCGCTGCGATCAAGGCCCTCGCCGCCCCGTTCGGCGGGCTCGGGTTCGTGCCCACCGGGGGGATCGGGCCGGGGAACCTGCACGAGTACCTCGACATCTCCGCGGTGCTCGCCGTCGGCGGCTCCTGGATGGTGCCCCGCGACGTCGTCGCCGCCGAGGACTTCGCCCAGATCACCACCCTGACCGCCCAGGCGGTCGCCCTCGCCACCGGAGAGACCGCATGAGCGCCCTGACCATCCGCCCCGCCGCCGAGTGCCGGTACGACGCCGTCTCCCTCGGCGAGGTCATGCTGCGGCTCGACCCGGGCGAGGGGCGCATCCGCACCACGCGCGAGTTCCGCGCGTGGGAGGGCGGCGGCGAGTACAACGTGGCGCGCGGGCTGCGGCGCGCGTTTGGCCTGCGCACCGCCGTCGTCACGGCGCTCGCGGACAACGAGGTGGGTCGCCTGGTCGAGGACCTCATCCTCACCGGCGGCGTCGACACGAGCTTCCTGCGGTGGGCGACGTACGACGGCGTGGGCCGGGCGGTCCGCAACGGCCTGAACTTCACCGAGCGGGGATTCGGGGTGCGCGGCGCGGTGGGCGTCTCCGACCGCGGTCACACCGCCGCCTCCCAGCTGGCGCCCGGCGACGTGGACTGGGACCACCTGTTCGGTGACCTCGGGGCCCGCTGGCTCCACACAGGCGGGATCTTTGCGGCGCTCAGCGAGTCCGCGGCCGCCGTCGTCCTCGAGGCCGTGACCGCCGCGAAGCGCCACGGCACGATCGTCTCCTACGACCTCAACTACCGCCCTAG
>JAAYZM010000295.1 GCA_012514835.1 Actinomycetales bacterium | reverse complement strand
GTGGGCACGTCCACGGCTCCGCGGGCGAGACGCGCGAGGAGGGTCGGTTCGCGGGGGAGCGCGCGGTGCGTTACGAGCGGCGGGCGCGGTCGCGGGACCGGTTCTACCGCGGCATCGCTCGGGACGCTCTCGCGCTCGCGCCCGAGGGCGGGCACGTCCTCGACGTCGGCACGGGCCCCGGTCAGCTGGTCCTCGAGCTCGCCCGCGCGCGGGCGGACGTGCGCGTTATGGGCGTGGACCTCGAGCCGTCGATGGTGGAGCTCGCCCAGCGGGCGGTGCGCACCGAGCTCGGCGGGCGTGACGTCCGCGTCCACGTCGGGGACGTCGCGGAGCTCCCGCTCGAAGCGTCGAGCGTCGACGTCGTGGTCGCTTCGATGACGGCGCACCACTGGCCTGACATGCCCGCCGCGGTGCGTGAGCTGGTCCGCGTGGTGCGTCCCGGGGGCGCGCTGCTCGTGGTGGACTTCCGCTCCGCCGTCGAGGGCCAGCTCACCGAGTCCGTCGAGAGCGCGGCGCCGGGCGCACGCGTGACACGCAAGGTGCGCTGGGCCTGGGGACTCCCGGCCCTGGCCACCTGGGAGATCCGCGTGCCGCCCACCCCGACCCCCTGAGCTGCCCCGCTGCCTGCCCCGCCGCGCGACACATGCCCACGTTGCGGTGAGTTGTGCGCGCGCAACGTTCCTTTCGGTGAGTTGTGCGCGCACAACTCACCGAAACCTTGACCTGCCTGCGCCCGCCTCGTGGGGATCGGGGGTTGACCGTCGCGCACCCCAGGGTTACCTTACGACGTACGACTTACATGGTAAGGGAACCTCGAGAGGCGTGAGGCCGACGGCGCGATGCCCGACGACGAAGGGCTACGCACATGGACCAGCGCCTCACCCACGCCCGTACCGCCGGGCTGGCCTACCTCGCGCTCGGCATCACGGGGATGCTCGGCTTCCTCGTGGTGCGCCCCAGGGTCGTGGCCGCAGGGGACCCGGCTGCGACGCTTGCGAACCTCGTCGAGAACCCGATGCTCGCGCGCTGGGGCGTCGCGCTCGAGCTCGGCATCGTGCTGTCCCAGGCGCTCGTGGCGGTCGCGTTCTACCGGCTCTTCCGTTCCGTGAACCCGAGCAGCGCGTGGGCGCTCGCCGCGTTCGGGATGGTCAACGCCGTGGCGATCCTCGCGAGCTCGGTGATGTACGCGGGCGCGCTCGCCGTCTCCTCGGACGCCGCGCTCGTTGCGGACCCCGTGGGCACGGTGCACGTGCTCTTCACGCTGAGCGAGGGATTCTGGGCGGCGGGCAACCTGTTCTTCGGGCTGTGGCTCGTGCCGATGGGTCTCCTCGTGCTCGCGTCCGGGTGGATGCCGCGACCGCTCGGCTGGGTGCTCGTCGTCGGCGGCATCGGCTACGTCCTCGCAGGTCTCGTCCCCGTCCTCGCCCCCGGGGCCCCCGCGCTCGTCGCGGAAGCCCTCACCGCGCCCGCGACCGTCGGCGAGTTCTGGATGATCGCCTACCTGCTCGTGCGCGGGGTCCGGCGCGACGCCCCCATCGCGCGCAACCTCGAGGCGGCGGTCGCCGCATGACCGCGATGGAACGGGTGGTCCGGGACTCGTACGGCGGGCTCGAGGTGCTGCACACGGAGCGGGTCCCGGTCCCTGAACCGGAGGACGGGGAGGCGCTCGTTCGCGTCGCCGCGAGCTCAGTCAACATGGCCGATCTTGACCACCTCGAGGGCCGCCCTTGGCTCAGTCGTCTCGGCACCGGCGTGCGCCGCCCGCGAGACCGGGTGCCCGGCTTCGATGTCGCGGGCGTGGTCGAGTCCGTGGGGCCGGGTGTCACCGCGCTGCGCCCGGGCGACCGGGTGTGGGCCGACCTCTTCTCTCGCGGGGCCGGCGCCTTCGCGCCGTTCGTGCG
>JAAYZM010000294.1 GCA_012514835.1 Actinomycetales bacterium | reverse complement strand
GCGCGGCCTCCCCGCCGTACTTCGTCATGCCGAACGACGAGGTCGTCTTCACCTTCTTCTTCTTCGCCTTCTTCGCGGCCTTGACGGCCGATGCCACAGACAGGGCCGACGACGGCGCCCCCACGGCGACCGCGTCCGCTGACGTCACCAGATCCTGGCTGGTGACTGTCGCGCCCGCGGCCGGTGCGACAAGCATGGCGAGCGCGACCCCGGCGACCGTCGCGTGCGTGAGCAGCTTCCTCATGAGGACCTCCCCGGCCTGACCGGCCCGGACGTTCCGGACAAGCAGGACACCGTGTCGATCCTCCCCCGCCCCACCGCGCGCCACAAGGATGAAATGCCGAGCCCGTCAGATGATCAGGGCGTCGCGGGCGGGCAGGGCCAGGGGCTCACCAGCGAGGGTCAGCTCGACGGCGTGGTCGTTGTGGTTGAGGACGAACGTGCGGTCGCCGCGGCGGACCACCTCGACGCCCGCCGGAGCCTCGACACCAACGACGCCCGCGGCCTCGAGGACGGCGTCCAGCACGGCCCCGAAGTTGTCCGGCTGCGTCGCGAGGTACCACCCGGCACCCGCCCCGGAGCGACGGCGCGTGAGCGCGGGACGCCCGTCCAGGAGCCCACCGTGCGGTTGCGGGCCCGTGAAGGTCGCCAGGACCTCGGCGTCGGACACCCTCACGACCTCGGCGAACGTGCTCGCCCCGCCCTCCCCGAGTCCGGAGATCCGCAGCGCGGGCGCGGGCGTGCCGCTCAACGAGCCGGGCGCGGGCGGCGCGAACTCCTCGATCCACACGCCCAGCACGTCGCGCAGCCCGCCCAGGTACCCGCCGAGGTGCACGTGGAGCCGCTCGTCCACGATCCCCGACTGGTAGCCCACGAGCAGCTGCCCACCACCCTCGACGAACGCGGCAAGGTTCGCCGAACCCTCCGCGGAGAGCACGAACGTCGCGGGGGCGAGGACGGCGGCGTAGGAAGACAGGTCCGACGTCGGCCGCACGAGGTCCACGAGCACGTTGCGGGACCACAGCTCGCGGTACCAACCGGCCAGCACGCGCACGTAGTCGAGCGACGCCGGGCGGGCCTCCTGCTCGAGCGCCCACCACGAGTCCCAGTCCATGATCATGGCCACGCGGGCGTCGCAGCGGGTGCCGCGCACGTCCGCGAGGCTCGCGAGCTCTTCGCCCAGCTGCACGGTCTCGCGGAACACCCGCGTGTCTTCGCCGCCGTGGGGCAGCATTCCCGCGTGGAAGGACTCGGCACCGGCGCGCCCGGCCCGCCACTGGAACTGCATGATCCCGTCCGCGCCGCGCGCCACGGCCTGCAGCGAGTGCAGCCGGTGCATGCCCGGAGACTTCGGGGCGTTGACGGCCCGCCAGTTCACGGCGGACGGCGACTGCTCCATGAGGATCCACGGCGCGCCGCCGCCGAGGGAGCGCATGAGGTCCCGGGCCAGGGCACCGAACGGCGCGGAGTCCGGGTCGGCCGGGTCGGGGTAGCAGTCGTCCGAGACGAAGTCCACGTGCGGTGCCCAGGACCAGTAGTCGATCCCCTTGAGGAAGCCCATGAAGTTGGTGGTGACGGGCACGTCGGGGCTCAGCTCGCGCAGGATCTCCTTCTCCGCGAGATAGCACTCCAGGAGGGCGTCCGAGGAGAAGCGGTCGAAGTCGAGCAGCTGGCCCGGGTTGGGGTACGTGGGCATGGCGGCGGGCACGCCCACCTGGTCGAACGCCCCGTACGCCTGCGACCAGAACGCCGTGCCCCACGCCGCGTTGAGCGCCTCCACGGTCCCGTAGCGCCGCTCGAGCCACACGCGGAACGCCGCCGCCGACTCCTCGGAGTAGTCGCGCGAGACGTGGCAGCCGTACTCGTTGTTGATGTGCCACGCCTCGAGCGCGGGGTGCGTCCCGTAACGCGCGGCCAGCTCGCGCACGAGGCGCGCCGCGTGGCGGCGGTAGGCCGACGACGACGGGTTGTAGTGCTGGCGTGACCCCACACCGAGCCGCACACCGTCGGCCGTGACGGGCAGCATCTCCGGGTGCTTGCGCGCGAGCCACACCGGCGGGGACGCCGTGGCCGTCGCGAGGTCCACGCGGATGCCGTGGGAGTCGAGCAGGTCCATGAGGTCATCAAGCCACGCGAAGTCGAACTCGCCGTCGCGCGGCTCGAGGCGCGCCCACGAGAACACCCCCACTGTCGCGACCGTGACTCCAGCGCGCTGCATGAGCCGCACGTCGGAGTCCCACACCTCGCGGGGCCACTGCTCGGGGTTGTAGTCCCCGCCGTACCAGAGCTTGTCGGTCATGCGGAAGCGAGGTGTTGTCATGGCGCTAGCCAACCACCTTCCGCGGCTAGCGCGTCAAGACTCGGTGTGATGTTCGTAGCCGATGAGCCAGTGCAGCCCGAAGCGGTCCACGACCTGCCCGTCGGCTGCGCCCCACGGTCGGTCCTGGAGCGGATCCACCACGCGACCGCCGTCGGACAAGGCCTCGAACCAGGCGTGAAGGGTCGCCGGCTCGGCCGTCCCGAGCAGCGAGAACATGAGGCCCTCTGTGCGCAGGCTCGACTCCCCGGGCGCGGCGTCTGCGGCGCAGAGCGCGACGGTGCCGTCGAGGGTGCCGTGGGCGATCGCATCAGGCGGGCCATCGGTGCGCTCGAAGTCCGCGTAGGTGTTGAGAGTGAGCGTGCCGCCGAAGATCGACTGGTAGCGCTCGAGCGCCTCGCGGGCCGTGCCCGGCAGGAGGACGTACGGCTTCGGTGCCTTCATCTTTCGAGGCTAGTAGCGGCGGCGCGAGCGCGCAGCGGCCGGGAATGTCACGGCTTACATAAGGAAACCTCGATTTCCTTTTGCTAGAGCGCGCGCAATCAACGGATCAGGGCACGACGACGGTCATGCCCGGCCCGCCCGCCCCCGGCCGCCCGAGGGCCTCGAGCGCAGCCGGCGCCTCCTCGAGGCTGACCGTCCGCCCCACGAGCACCCCCGGATCGAGCTCCCCGCTCGCGATGCGCCGCAGCATCTCCGGGTACTCGCCCGCGCCCATGCCGTGCGAGCCGTACAGCTCGAGCTCCCACGCCACCACCCGATCCATCGGGAGGGGCGGCCGCGCGTGCTCGCCCAGAAGCAGTCCCACCTGGACGTGCCGCCCGCGCCTGCGCAGGGAGAGGATGCTCGCCGCGGCCGTCGCGGGGTCGCCGAGCGCGTCGATGCCCACGTGGGCTCCGTCGTAGGTAGCACCCACGACGAGATCAGCGATTGCCGTCGGGACGTCTGCGGGAATCACGTAGGTGTCGCCGGGGTAGTTCGTCGCGAGGTCAAGGGCAGTCTGGTCGAGGACCTCCTGGGTGAACCCGCTCGGGTCGACCACCACGTCAGCCCCCAGCGCCTGCGCCGCCTCGCGAGCGGCCGCGGACACGTCGACGGCCACCACCTTCGCGCCGATGGCCTTTGCGATCTGGATCGCGCTGAGGCCCACGCCACCGCAGCCGAACACGGCGAG
>JAAYZM010000034.1 GCA_012514835.1 Actinomycetales bacterium | reverse complement strand
CCGAACGCGTCGCCCGTGAGGCACTCGGAGTGCACGCGCACGAGCGGGGCGTCCTGCCACGCGACCTCCGAGACGAGGGCCGCGTGAGCGGCACCCGTGCGCAGGTCGCGGAAGCCGTGCACGCGCAGGTCGCCGTGCTTCGTGGGGAGGGCGGCCTCCGACGTGCGCTCGACCCGGGGTTGTCCGACGGCGGGCGCGCTCGCGACCTCCGGGAGGTCCCCGTGCTCGCGGCGCCACGCGAGGAGCTGCGCGATGGTGACGAGCACGAGGCCGTCCCGCTGCGCGAGCTGCGCCGCGGCGGGCAGTCGCATCATGGTGCCGTCGTCGTGCACGAGCTCCGCGATCGCGGCGACCTCCTCGAGGCCCGCGAGGCGGCACAGGTCCACCGCCGCCTCCGTGTGCCCGGCGCGGTGCAGCACCCCGCCCGGTACGGCGCGCAAGGGCAGCACGTGGCCCGGGCGGATGAGGTCCGCGGCCGTGGACGCACGGTCCGCGAGGACGCGGATCGTGTGGGCGCGGTCCGCCGCGGAGATGCCCGTCGTGACGCCGTCGGCGGCGTCGACCGTCACGGTGTAGGCCGTGCGCCGCGGGTCCTGGGTGTGCGGGACCATGAGCGGCAGGTCGAGCGCGTCCGCGCGGGCGCCGGTCATGGGCGCGCACAGGTAGCCCGAGGAGTGGCGGATGGTCCACGCGACCCACTCCGTGCTCGCCGTCTGGGCCGCGAGGACCACGTCGGCCTCGTTCTCGCGGTCCTCGTTGTCCGCCACCAGCACGGGGCGACCCGCGCGCAGCTCGTCGAGGGCCTCCTCGATGGTGCCGAGTCGCACGTCGCTCACTTCGCGTCCTCCCCCGTGCTGTTCTGCGCCGTGGTGGGCTGGGTTGCGAGTAGCCGCTGCGTGTACTTCGCGAGCACGTCCGCCTCGAGGTTCACGCGCGTGCCGGGTGCCGTGGCGCCGAGGGTCGTGACCTCGAGCGTCGTGGGGATCAGGGAGATGCCGAACCAGTCCTCGCCCACGTCCGTCACGGTGAGCGAGACGCCGTCCACCGTGATCGCGCCCTTGCGGGCCACGAGAGGGGCGAGCTCGCGGGGCAGCTCGATGACGATCTCGTCCCAGCGCGGCCCCGGTGTGCGCTCGCGGACCGTCCCGACACCGTCGACGTGCCCCTGGACGATGTGGCCGCCGAGCCGGGCGTCCGCGCGCAGCGAGCGTTCGAGGTTGACGCGGCTGCCGGGCTCGAGCCCGCCGAGGGTCGTGTAGCGCAGCGTCTCGGGCATCACGTCCGCCGTGAACGTCCCGTCGCCGGGCAGGCTCGTGACCGTGAGGCACACCCCGCTCACGGCGATCGAGTCGCCCAGCTGGGCGTCCGACGCAGCGCGCGGGCCGCGCACGTGGACGCGCGAGTCCGTGCCGCCGTCGAGCAGCTCGACGGCGAGGATCTCGCCCATCTCTTCGACGATGCCGGTGAACATCTAGGACTCCTCGGGGTTGTCTGAGGTGGTGTGGGTGTCAGGGGTGGCGATCACGAGAGTGTCGGGCCCGAGCCGGTGCATCTCGCGGGGGCGCCAGCGAAGCGCACCGTCGATCGAGGTGATGCCGAGGTCGCCGACGGCGGACTTCCCGGCACCGACCAGCACGGGCGCGACGTACGCGTGGAGCTCGTCGACGAGCCCGGCACGCAAGAACGCGGCCGTGAGCGTGGGGCCGCCCTCGACGAGCAGGTGGCGCACCTCACGCGCGTGCAGCGTGGCGAGCACTTCGGCCGGGTCGTGCGTGGGGACGTGGACCAGCTCGCCGCCGGGGCCGCGCAAGCGTGCGCCTTCGGGGACGGGGCGGTGCCCGACGACGACGCGCAGCGGCTGGTGCTCCGCGAGCGTGCCGTCCTCGTGGCGGGCCGTCAGGGTGGGATCGTCGATCAGCGCCGTTCCCGTGCCCACCGCGATCGCGTCCACCTCGGCGCGCAGGGCGTGCGCGTGGGCCCGAGACTCGGCCGAGGTGATCCACCGGCTCGAGCCGTCCGCCGCGGCGATCCGCCCGTCGAGCGTGCTCGCGATCTTCAACGTCACGAAGGGCCGCCCGCGCTCGACAGACGTGAGCCAGACACGCAAGAGCTCGCGTCCCTCTGCCTCGATCGCCTCATCGAGATCACCAGGACCGGCCACGTCGATGCTGGCAGCCCTCAGACGTTCCGCTCCCCCGGTCGCGCGCGGGTTCGGGTCGGCGACGGCGAACACGACGCGACCGATTCCGGCCTCGACGAGCGCCTCGGAGCACGGCCCCGTCCGGCCCGTGTGGTTGCAGGGCTCGAGCGTCACGACAGCCGTGGCGCCACTCAGGTCCACCCCGGCAGCGCGCGCGTTCGCGATCGCGTCCGCCTCGGCGTGGGGTGTCCCGGCACCGCGGTGGAATCCGGTCGCGAGGAGGGCGCCGTCGTCGGACAGCAGGACGCAACCGACGCGCGGGTTGGGCCCGTGCGCGGGACCCTGGCGGGCCGCGTCGAAGGCGAGGCGGAACGCCTCGGTGACCGTGAGCTGGTCTGGCATGCGTCCTCCCCTCCGTGCGTCGGTGCGCTCCGGGGTGGACGGGTGGCTCGCGCCACGGCCGCCGCGGGCTCGCTCACGCGGGCCCGCTCGTGCTTCCTCCCATCCGGACTTTCACCGTCGGTCCTGGAGTTCCACCAGGTCAACCACCCGCACGAACTGTCACGGCTGGGTCGCGGACTATCACCGCCGGCTCGGAATTACACCAACCCCGGAGCACGATTGCTCCCCCGATCATGCCACGACGTGCGCGCGCGTTCGAGGAGGCGTCCGTCACACGGTCAGCTCAGGGAGTGGCGAGCGCGCGGAGGGTGGCGATCTCGGCGGGGATGTCGGGGGCGCCGTAGACGGCCGAGCCCGCGACGAACACGTTGGCCCCCGCCTCGGCGGCGCGCGAGATCGTGTCGCGAGAGATGCCGCCGTCCACCTGGATCCACACGTCGAGGTCGCCCGCGGAGATGAGCGAGCGGGCCGCGGAGATCTTCGCGAGCTGGTCGTCCATGAACGACTGCCCGCCGAACCCGGGTTCCACGGTCATCACGAGAAGCATGTCGATGCCGGGCAGGAGGTGCTCGACGTCGGACAGCGGAGTGCCGGGCTTGATGGCCATGCCCGCGCGCGCCCCGAGCCTGCGGAGCTCCTTG
>JAAYZM010000293.1 GCA_012514835.1 Actinomycetales bacterium | reverse complement strand
TGCTGGACCATGTGGGCGCTGAACAGCACGTGCCCGTACATGGCCGGCCCGCCGTTGCCCGTCCACGCGAGCACCAAGATCCCGAGCACCCACGCGATCGTGCGCCCCACGGGCCAGGAGTCCCCGCGCCGGTGCAAGCGCGCCACCCAGCGCAGGTACACGAACAGCGCGGCGGCGCACGCGAACGCGATCAGCACGTCCCAGCGCCACTGCACGAACCACTGCTCGAAGGTCAGCTCGGGCGGCAGCAGGTGGCCCGTGACGATCTGGGCGGGGGTGGGGGCCGACGGCGGTTCGTCGGGCACCGGTGTGGGCGTCGAGGCGAGCGCCGAGGCGACCCCCGAGACCGCACCCATGACGGCGAGCTCCACCGCCACGAGCCGCCACAGCAGCACGCGGGCGCGCCCACCGTCCTCGAGGCGCCGCACCACGGCGAGCCGGTGGGCCAGCCCGATGAGGCCCAGCACAGCGAGCAGACCGGCCTTCGCGAGCACGAGCAGCCCATAGCGCGAGCCGACGTCCTCGAGCGAACCGACCCGCAGCGCCGCGCTGACCAGCCCGGACACCCCGACGGCCACGAGGCACCAGCCTGCGAGGGTGCTGAACCGGCGCACAGCGGGCGCGGCGTCCCGGCCCAGGCGGCCCGCGAGCAGCGCGAGGCTCAGGAGTGCCCCGATCCACACCGCCGCGCCCAGCAGGTGCAGGAAGAGGGAGGACAGGGCGAGCTCGTGCGAGGAGTTCTGCGAGGCGTGCCCCGTGGCGGACTGGAACGCGAACGCGCTCACCGCGAGCGCGAGGGTCCACGCCGCGCCCGTGGGTGTCGCGACGAACAGGGCGAGCACGGACACGCACGCCGCGACGATCACCGTCGCGAGGAGTGAGCGCCCGAGCGTGACCTCCGTGGCGAAGGAGAACAGCTGCTCGCCGAAGGTCGGGTCGTCGAGGCGCGTGCGGCCCGCGCGCGAGTAGGTCAGCGCGAGGTGGAGCACGTTGACGATCGTCCACGCGATCGCGAACCCGCCCGCGAGGGTCAGCGCCGCGGGGTACGCCCGGCCGTCCACCTGCGCGGAGGAGCTGCGCCGGGGGGCGCCGTCGTCGGCCCTGACCTTGCGCGGGAGGATCCCGACGGCGAGCACGAGGCAACCCACCACCCCCGCGGAGAGCAGGTTGCGCAACGCGCTGACCACGGGCGTGCCCCACCGCACGAACGGGCCCGGGTCGCCGAGCGCGAGGGGGAGAGCGGCGCCGGAGAACCGCACGGCACCGAGGGCGACGACGACGGCCACGCCGAGCAGCACCGCGAGCCGCCCGGCCGCCTGCCACGTGACGCGCCGATCCACGCCCCCACCCTAGGCCCGTCTCCTGGCAGCCCGGGATTTCACCCGGTGGAGGGGGCCTCGGCGTGGGCAGCCGGGTGGCCGCCCGGCGAAGGGCTGAAATACTCGCCCGCATGACCAAGGACACGGTGACCCTGAAGGACCGCGAGCGGGCCGTCGAGCTGGTGGGGCGTATCGACGCGTTCTTTCGCCAGCGCGTGGTGGGGCAGGTCGCGCTGCGCCGCGCGATGGTCTCGACGCTGATCTGCTCGGGGCACATCCTGCTCGAGTCGGTGCCGGGCCTCGCGAAGACCACGGCGGCGCAGACGCTCGCGGGCGCGATCTCGGGCAGCTTCCACCGCATCCAGTGCACGCCGGACCTCATGCCCAACGACAT
>JAAYZM010000292.1 GCA_012514835.1 Actinomycetales bacterium | reverse complement strand
TCTCCCGCGGCGGGTCCGTGACCTTCGGGTTCGTGGGGGTCGGTGAACCGGGCGTCCGGCCGGCCTCCTTCGAGCTGGCCGGGCTCGCGTGCGGCACCGAGCCGGGACCGCCGTCGTCGGACCCCTCGAACCTGAGTGACGCCGAACCGCCAACCGCCACCGACCTCTACCTGGACCCGACCACGCGTGCCGCGTCCGCGGCGGCCGCGGCGAGCGGCGAGGAGCGCGCGCTGCTTGAGAAGATCGCGCAGACCCCGCAGGCGTTCTGGGTGGCCGGGACTGACGCGACCGGCGCTGCGGAGGACGTGCGCGACTACACCACGCGCGCCAGCGAGGACGGCACCACGGGCGTGCTCGTGATCTACGCCGTGCCGGGCCGGGACTGCGGGCAGCACTCCTCCGGCGGCGTGGGCGAGTCCGCGTACGCGCGATGGATCGACGCGGTCGCGGGGGCGATGATGGGCGAGCCGTGGGTGATCCTCGAGCCTGACGCGCTGCCGATGCTCGGGGACTGTGACGGGCAGGGCGACCGGGTGGGGTACCTGCAGTACGCGGCCGAGACGCTGACCGCCGCGGGGGTGCGCGTGTACTTCGACGTGGGGCACTCCGGCTGGCTGCCCGCCGAGGAGGCCGCGCGGCGGATCTCGCTCGTGGGGCTCGATCACGCCGTCGGGTTCGCGCTCAACGTGTCGAACTACCAGACCACCGCGGACTCCGTGGACTACGGCGAGCGCGTCGCCGCGGCGCTGGGCGGGGCCCGGTACGTGATCGACACGTCGCGCAACGGGAACGGGTCCGACGGGCAGTGGTGCAACCCGCGCGGGCGGGCCCTCGGTGAGCGGCCGCGGCTCGTTGCCGACTCCGGCTCGCTCGACGCGGAGCTGTGGATCAAGCTGCCCGGAGAGTCGGACGGCCAGTGCAACGGCGGGCCGGCTGCCGGACAGTGGTTCGGGGAGATCGCCCTCGAGCTGGCCCGCAACGCCCACTGGTAAACGCTTCATTCGTCTTGTGGACAAGCGATCTGGTCACCGCGCGAGGCCTACGGTGCTGATGCCCGCGATCCAGTCCCACTCGGCCAAGAGAGCGAACTCGTCATCGGACCAAAATCCTGACGCCTAGCAGAGACCAAGTTAACTTTGAATCGTTCGGCGAGCTGCGCATCGGGCCCTCATGGTGATCCACGCCATGGTCGCGCGCACGAAGTTCTTGAGGTGACTGCGATGCCCCGTACCGTTGACGAGATCCTCGCTCACGCTGACGAGCTCGCCGCGCGCTTCGAGTCCTACGAGCCGAACCCCGGCGATGAACTGGATGTCGAGGCCGTGGTGCAGCTCCGCGCTGCCGTGGTCGAGCGATCTGAGGCCGAGCGTCACCTGCTCGAGGCTGTCCGGGCGGCCCGCAGAGCCGGGATGCCGTGGTCGGCGATCGGGTCGCTGGTGGGGACCTCCGGAGAGGCCGCCCGACAGCGCTACTCCCGCAAGGTGGCTTGACACCGCTTCAGCACCGTCGGGGAGCCTTCGCTCGGCACTAGGCCGAGTGGGCGGCCGGGGTGGCGGCGGTCACGAGGGCGCGGAGCTCCGGGAGGGGCGCGTTGGCGCCGAAGGCGGGCTGGCCGGGTTGGAGTGACACGCCGTCGGGCAGGGTCCCGATCGGGAGCGGGTCGAAGCCGAGCGCATCGATGAGTCCCGCGACCTGCTCCACGTCCGCCGCGTCGTCCCCGGCGAGAGCGATGGCCTTGCGGCCCGGCGTCCCGGCGGTGCGGGCCTCGTCCTCGAGGTCGTGATAGCCCATGTGGTTGAAGGCCTTGACGATCCGAGCGCCGGGCAGGTGCTCTCGCACGAGCTCGCTCGTAGATACGCCCGGCCCACTCAGGTCCTCGCGGATGCCGTCCGTCTCCCACCAGTAGTTCATCGTGTCGATCACGAGCTTGCCCGTGAGGTCCGGGGCGGGGGCGGCGAGGAACTTGCCGAGGGGAGCGGCGAGGACGACGACGTCGGCCTCTTGGGCAACCTCGTGCGCCCAGCGCGCTCGCGCGCCCGGGGTCAGGACCTCCGTGGTCAGCGCGCTCTTCTCGGGCGTGCCGGAGCCGGCCACGAGCACCCGGTAGCCCGCCACGAGGGCGAGCCGGGCCAGGACGGTGCCCACCTTGCCCGCGCCGAAGATGCCGAGCACCCGGGGGGCGCCGTCGTCGGACAGCCTTCCCGTGCCGGGGACGCTCGAGGCGCCGTCGGCCCCCGTCACTCTGTGCCGTCCGCGAGCATCTCGCGCACGAGCGGGATCACCTTGGTGCCGTACAGCTCGACGGCGCGCAGGCGGGCCGCGGCGGGGGTGGGGCCGTTGGAGTACTTGAGCGAGAAGCGGCCCAGGCCGAGCGTGCGGATGGTGCGGGCCATCTTGCGGGCCACCGTCTCGGGCGAGCCCACGTAGAGCGAGCCGCCCGCGATCTCCTGCTCGAACTCGCCGCGGCGCATGGGGGGCCAGCCGCGCTCGGCGCCGATCTGGTCGCGGTTGGTCTTGAACGGGCCGTAGACCAGCTCCTTGGCCTCCTCGTCCGTCTCCGCGACGAAGCCCGGGGAGTGGATGCCCACCGGGAGCGCCGTGGTGCCGAGCTGCTCCGTGGCGCGCTGGTACAGGTCCACGTACGGGGCGAAGCGGTCCGGCGAGCCGCCGATCACCGCGAGCATCAGCCCGAACCCGTACTTGGCCGTGCGCACCACCGACTGCGGGGAGCCGCCCACGCCCACCCACGTGGTGAGGCGGCCCGACTCCGTCTTGGGGTACACGTCCGCGTTCGTGAGCGCCGGGCGCGTGGTGCCCTCCCACGTCACGGGCGTCTCGTCGAGCAGCGCGTGGAACAGCTCGAGCTTCTCCTCGAAGAGCACCTCGTAGTCCGCGAGGTCGAAGCCGAACAGCGGGAACGACTCCGTGAAGGAGCCGCGGCCGAGGACGACCTCGGCACGGCCGTTGCTCAGCGCGTCCACAGTGGCGAAGCGCTCGAACACGCGGACCGGGTCGTCCGAGGACAGGACCGTGACGCCGGTGGCGAGCTTGACGCGCTCCGTGACGGTGGCGAGGCCCGCGAGGACGGTCTCCGGGGAGGAGATCGCGAAGTCGGGGCGGTGGTGCTCGCCGACGGCGAAGACGTCCACGCCGGTCTGGTCCGCGATGCGGCCCTCCTCGACCGTGAGGCGGATGGCCTCGGCGTCCGTGACGCGCTGGCCGGTGGAGTCCACGGGGATGTCGCCGAACGTGTCGAGGCCGAGCT
>JAAYZM010000291.1 GCA_012514835.1 Actinomycetales bacterium | reverse complement strand
CGCGACGGCGAGCGAGGTGGTCCAGTCCGGGCTCTTGGGCCGACGCCGGCTCCGCCCGGGCCGGGGCGCGGCCCAGCGCGCGGCTACGGCGCTCGAGCAGGTCGGTCTCGCCGCCGCGGTGGACCGCCCCGTGACGGAGCTCTCGGGCGGCCAGCAGCAGCGCGTCCTCATCGCGCGGGCCCTCGTGCGCGAGCCGGACCTCCTCGTGCTCGACGAGCCCGTCGCCGGGGTGGACCTGCCGAGCCAGGAAGCGTTCGCGAAGACGCTCGCACACCTCGTCGAGGCGGGCACCACCGTCGTGGTCGTCCTGCACGAGCTCGGGGACCTCGCGAGCCTCATCAGCCGCGCCGTGGTGCTGCGCGGCGGGCACGTGGTGCACGACGGCGCTCCCCCGGCGCCCCGTCACCACCACGCGGACCCAGGTCATGTGCACGTTCACCCGCACGACGCGGGCGCGGGCGCCCATGCCGTGAGCGCACCGACCCTGGAGCTCGAGCCGTGAGCGCGATCGCCGAGCTGCTGACCGACCCCCTCATGCAGCGGGCGCTCGTCGTCGCCCTTCTCGTGGGGCTCTCGGCCCCCGTGATCGGGACCTATCTGGTGCAGCGCAAGCTGTCCCTGCTCGGTGACGGGATCGGCCACGTCGCCTTGACCGGTGTGGCCCTCGGTTGGCTCGTGGGGTCCGGGATGGGGCTCGTGACGCACGACGCCCTCGCGATCCCGGGCGCGGTGATCGCCGCGATCGCGGGCGCCGTGGTGATCGAGACGGTGCGCGAACGCACGCGCGGCGGCGGCGACGTCGCGCTCGCCCTGCTGTTCTACGGCGGCATCGCGGGCGGCGTGCTCCTCATCGGGCTCGCGGGCGGCACGAGCGCCAACCTCGTCGGGTACCTCTTCGGGTCCATCTCCACCGTCTCGACGTCGGACGTGTTCCTCACCATCGCGCTGTGCGCCGTGCTCCTCGGCGTGGGCCTCGGGCTGCGACCCGCGCTCTTCGCCGTGAGCCACGACGCCGAGTTCGCGCGTGCCACGGGACTGCCCGTGCGAGCCCTCAACATCGCGATCGCCGTGGTCGCCGCCCTCACCGTGACCGTCGCGATGCGCGTGGTGGGGCTGCTCCTCGTGAGCGCGCTCATGATCGTGCCCGTGGCCGTGGCCCAGCTGGTCGCCCGGTCCTTCCGCTCCACGATGGGCCTCGCGATCGGACTCGGCACGGCGGTGTGCGTCGTGGGCCTGTCCGTGACGTACTGGGTACCGCTCGCGCCTGGCGCCACGATCGTGGTCCTCGCGATCGCGGTCTATCTCACCGTGCTGGGCGTCCGCGGGGTCGCGAGCGCCCGGCGCTAGGCTGGCCGGGCCATGGAAGCTCCTGTCGACGCCTACGGGCTCGGTGACCTGCCCTTCGCGGGGGTCATCGCCGCGCTCTTCGGGATCGTGTTCCTGCGCACGCAGGCCTTCTACTGGCTCGCCCGCGGAGTCGCGGCCGGAACGGTCAAGATCGAGCGCGTGCGCGAGTGGGCCGAGTCCCCCGGCGTCCAGCGCGCCCTCGACCGCCTGCACCGCTGGGGCGCGCCCGTCGTGACGCTCTCCTACCTCACCGTCGGGTTCCAGACGGCCGTGAACGTCGCCGCAGGTCTGAGTCGCATGCCCTTCTGGCGTTACCTGCTCGCGATGTTGCCCGGCTGCATCGCGTGGGCGTTCGTGTGGGGCACGGTGGGGCTCGGAGCGTTCTACGGCGCGCTCGCGCTCGCCGCCGGGTCACCGTGGGTGATGGCCGCCGCAGCGCTCGCCGTCGTCGCCCTCGCTGTCGCTGCGGTGATCCTCGTCCGTCGCCGCCGCGCGGCACGGTCTGGGGACGGCGGCGAGGACCCTGCGCTGCAGATCTGAACCGGTCCGTTAGCTCGGCCGAGACTTGTCGATGGCTCCCCCGTAGCGCCGGTCGCGCGCGGCGTAGAGCTCCGCGGCGCGCCACAGGGTGCGGCGGTCGACGTCGGGCCAGTACTCGTCGAGCACCACGATCTCGGCGTACGCGGCCTGCCAGAGCATGAAGTTCGAGGTCCGCATCTCGCCGCTCGTGCGCAGGAAGAGGTCGACGTCGGGCAGCTCGGGCTCGTCCAGGAACCGTGCGACGGTCTTCTCCGTGACCTTCTCCGGGTCGAGCCGTCCCGCGGCGACCTCGCGCGCGATGGCCTTCGCGGCGTCGGCCACCTCGGCCCGGCCGCCGTAGTTCACGCACATGGTCAGGGTGCACGTCGTGTTGTCCTTCGTGAGCTCCTCGGCCGTCTCGAGCTCGTTGATCACCGAGCGCCACAGCCGCGGGCGCCGGCCCGCCCAGCGGACCCGCACGCCCCACTCGTTCATGACGTCCCGCCGTCGGCGAAGCACGTCGCGGTTGAACCCCATGAGGAAGCGCACCTCCTCGGGCGAGCGCTTCCAGTTCTCGGTGGAGAACGCGTACGCGCTTACGTGCGTGATCCCGAGCTCGATGGCCCCCGCCACGACGTCGAGCAGCGCGGCCTCCCCCGCCGCGTGGCCCGCCGTGCGCGGCAGCCCCCGCTCGTTGGCCCAGCGGCCGTTGCCGTCCATGACGATCGCCACGTGCTTCGGGACCCGTGCCGCGGGAAGTCGCGGCGGGGTGGCACCCGAAGGGTGCGGCGGTGGTGCGACGGGCATCTAGACCCTCTCGACGTGCGGCAAGGAACGCAGACGGCGCTCGAGGTGGAACTGGGAGTAGGCGGACACCAGGCCGCTCGCCTCGCGACGGTGGCGCTCGTCGCTCGCGTCCGCGACGGGCCAGTCGCCCGCGAGGAGGGCCGCGAGGAGCGTCACGGTCTCGGGGGCCGGGCTCGCGGCGCCGGGCGGGCGGCAGCGCGGGCACACCGAGCCACCGAGCGCCACGGCGAACGAGCGGTGAGGCCCCTCGGCGCCGCAGCGCGCGCACTCCGCGAAGCTCGGGGACCAGCCCGCGATCGCGAGCGCGCGCAGCAGGTACGAGTCGAGCACGAGCGTCGACGCGTGCTCCCCGCTCGCGAGCACGCGCACGGCCCCCGCGAGGAGGCGATACTGCTGGAGCGAGGCCTCCCGCTCGTCCACGAGTCGCTCGGCCGTCTCGAGCATGACCGTGCCGGACGTGTACATCGCGTAGTCCGCCACGATCGCACGCGCGTACGGCCCGACCATCTCGACCTGCGTCACGATGTCGAGGCTGCGCCCCTCGTGGAGCTGGACGTCCACGTGCATGAACGGCTCGAGGCGCGCCCCGAACTTCGAGGACGTGCGCCGCACCCCCTTCGCCACCGCACGCACCACGCCGTGCTCGCGCGTGAGGAGCGTGACGATGCGGTCCGCCTCGCCCAGCTTGTGGGTGCGCAGGACCACGCCCTCGTCGCGGTACAGACTCACCCGACCATCCTCCCAGACGGCCGCGCGACCTCAGCGGAGGGCGCGGTTGACGGCGCTGATGATCGCCTTGAGGGACGCCGTGGTGATCGAGGGGTCGATCCCGACGCCCCACAGGACGTCGTCGCCCACGGCGCACTCGACGTACGCCGCCGCCGTCGCGTCGCCGCCCTCGGAGAGCGCGTGCTCGGCGTAGTCGAGCACGGAGACCTTGACGCCGTGCGAGCCGAGGGCCGCGACGAACGCGGCGATGGGGCCGTTGCCCTCGCCATAGAGCGTCACGGGCTCCCCGCCGTCGGTCAGCTCGACCGTGAGCGTGTCCGGGCCGTCCTCGCTGCTCGAGGCTTGCGTCGAGCGCAGCGCGAACCGGCCCCACGGCTCGAGCGGGGCGTCCTGCGGCGCGGGCAGGTACTCGTCCACGAAGATCCCCCACAGCGCGTCCGAGGTGACCTCGACACCCGTGGTGTCCGTGTGCTCCTGGACGACGCGCGAGAACTCGATCTGCAGTCGGCGCGGCAGGTCGAGGTGCCGGTCCGTGCGCAGCAGGTACGCGACGCCGCCCTTGCCGGACTGCGAGTTCACGCGGATCACGGCCTCGTAGGAGCGCCCGACGTCGCGCGGGTCGATCGGCAGGTACGGGACGGCCCACACGAGCTCGTCGACGCTGACGCCGGCCGTGGCGGCCTTGGCGTCCATCGCCTCGAGGCCCTTCTTGATCGCGTCCTGGTGCGATCCGGAGAAGGCCGTGAACACGAGGTCGCCGCCGTAGGGGTGGCGGGG
>JAAYZM010000290.1 GCA_012514835.1 Actinomycetales bacterium | reverse complement strand
TTCCTCGTGCGGCAGGGCCCGCTCGTACGCACGCGCGAGCAGCTCGTCGATGGTGGGCCCGGGCGGCGGCGGACCGGTCTCGACCCGCTGGATCACCCCGGTGGCGTCCACCTCCATGCGTGCCTCCCTACGCGACGACCTGGCGCACGCCGAGGCGGGACGCCATGAGGACCAGGATGAGCGCGGTGACCTGGAAGAACCCGCCCAGGTAGACGCTCTCCCCGAACACGAGGTCCGTGAGCTCGAGCACGAGGAACTTGCTGCCTGCCCCTACGAACAGCAGCGCGAGCGCCCCGAGAACCCGTCGCGGTGTGGTCGCGGCACCCTTGATCCGCCCGACCACCGCCGTCTTGGCCACGACCACCACCTCGAGCACGACCTTGAGCAGCACGGCGGTCAGCAGCGTGATGGCGAAGGACTCAGAGATGACCGCGGGGAAGAACTGCACGAACAGCGCGATGACCACGACGTACACGAGCACGTCGACGAGGTGGATCGCCCGGATCCGAGCCATGGTCGGAGGTTAACACCGGGCACCGTGCGCCGTAGCGTGGGCGCATGACTTCACGGACCGTCTTCGTCACAGGTGCGAGCGCGGGCTTCGGCGCGCAGATCTCGCGCAGGTTCGCCGACGACGGCGCCCTCGTGGTGGCTGCGGCGCGCAGAGCCGACCGTGTCGGAGAGCTCGCCGCGGAGCTGGGCCCGAACGTGCTCCCGCTCGAGCTCGACGTCCGGGACCGCGATGCGGTGAACGAGGCGGTCGCGGGGCTGCCCGAACGCTTCGCCCAGGTGGACGTGCTCGTCAACAACGCGGGCCTCGCGCTCGGCCTGGAACCGGCGCACGAGGCGGACCCGGACGAGTGGCAGCAGATGCTCGACACGAACTGCGCGGGAGTGCTGCACTGCACACGGGCGATCCTGCCGGGCATGGTCGAGCGCGGCCGCGGGCACGTGGTGAACCTCGGCTCGATCGCGGGCACCTACCCCTACCCGGGCGGCAACGTGTACGGTGCGACGAAGGCCTTCGTGCACCAGCTCAGCCTCAACCTCCGGGCGGACCTGCACGGCACCGGGGTGCGCGTCACCTGCGTCGAGCCGGGCCTCGTGGGTGGCACGGAGTTCTCCACGGTGCGCTTCGGCGGGGACGCCGAGCGAGCCTCGCAGGTGTACGAGGGTGCCGGGGCGCTCACCGCGGAGGACGTCGCGGAGTCCGTGCACTGGGCCGTGTCCCAGCCGCCGCACGTCAACATCAACGTCATCGAACTCATGCCCGTGACCCAGAGCTCCGGGCCGCTCCGGGTCCACCGCGGCTGAGCCGCCCGAGCGTCCCACCTGGGCGTTGACCGAATAATCCCGTGACACCCGCGGCCCCGTTCCGCCAGGATGTTCACCGCTGCAGCGCGCACAGGCCTGGCCAGGCCGATCCAACCCACACCCGCGAATCCCCCGCCCGTCGGGGTGCTTTCGCACGCCCCAGGAAGGTCATCACCACCATGCATCCCGAGACACAGCTTCAGGTTGCTCGGTTCGAGCACCGCCAGCGTGTCGCCGAGGCGACGCGGCTGGTGTCCGTCCTGCGTGCGCTCATCGCGCAGCGCGAGCAGCGGCGGACCACGCACGAGCGAGCCAAGCAAGAACCCCGGCTCAGCGGGGCGCCGGCGGGCGCCTGCCCGTGCCAGGCCGAACCCGTGCCACGATGGGCCGTGTGAGCCCACGATCAACCCGGTGCCGGGGGTCCCGCGAGGAGCGGATCACCCCCGGCACCGCCATGCCTGTGCGCAGGCTCGGTGCCGGGCGGAGCGTGCGCTGATGGGTCGCCACGCGGAGCGGGAGGGGCCCGACGACGACGTACGCCTGGGCTGGCGTGAACACCTGGCGCTCGCCGTCGCCGTCCTTGGCACCACGTGCCTGGGCATCATCTGGGCCGGGGGCGGGTGGCGCCTCGGTCTCGTGATCGGTGCCAGCGCCGCCGTCGTCGTCGTCGGTGCCCTCGCCCTGGGCGGAACCATGCCGAAGCGCCCCGAACCGCCGGAGCACGACGCCAAGTAGCCCTCGTGGTCGGTGCCCACCCCTAGGCTGAGCCCGTGACGAACCACAGCACCAGCTCCGAGAACGGCCGCATCGTCTGGATCGACTGCGAGATGACAGGCCTCGACACGGTCAACGACGCGCTCATCGAGGTCGCCGTGATCGTCACGGACGCCGAGCTCAACGTGCTCGGTGACGGCGTGAGCGTGGTGATCGCACCGACCCCGGGCTCCGTCGAGCAGATGGACCCGTTCGTGGTGGACATGCACACCAGGTCCGGGCTCATCCTCGAGCTCGCGGACGGCATGACCATGACCGCGGCCCAGGAAGCCGTGCTCGCCTACGTGCGCGAGTGGGTGCCCGAGCCTGGCAAGGCTCCCCTTGCGGGCAACACCGTGGGCATGGACAAGACGTTCCTCGAGCGGGACATGCCCGAGCTCATGGCTCACCTGCACTACCGCGTGATCGACGTGTCCTCGTTCAAGGAGCTCGCGCGGCGCTGGTACCCGCGCATCTACTTCAACTCCCCCGAGAAGCACGGCGGGCACCGCGCGCTCGCGGACATCCTCGAGAGCATCGACGAGCTGCGCTACTACCGTGCCGCGATGCTGGTCCCCCAGCCCGGACCAGACACCCCGACCGTGCGGGAGATCTCTGCGGAGATCACGCGCACCTCGGTCACGGCCGCCCACCTGCCCACGCCGCCCGTCACGGGCTGAGCCTCGGCAAGAATCGTGTGCGGCGATCACGCCGAGAGCGGGTAGACTCCTCGTCGGTCCGCCACGCGCGGCCCGCACGGTGGCTATAGCTCAGCCTGGTAGAGCGCCTGGTTGTGGTCCAGGAGGTCGCGGGTTCAAACCCCGTTAGCCACCCCACCACGAAGAGGCCCGGTACCCGACCACATGGTCGGGGTCCGGGCCTCTCTCGTGCGCCCGCGCTCCGGGTGCGGGGCGCCAGCCCTGGTGAGAAGGTGGAGTGCATGGACCATGATCATGCAGGCCAGCACGCCGAGCCCGACCACCAGAGCGAGCCCGTCACCACCACGCGTGCCGCACCCGGTGCGGGGCACCCCGAGCTGGTGGTCGTGGTCGCCCCGGAGGGCGTCGTTGGCGTCCCTGAGCGTTTCGGACTCGACAAGGACGAGGTGACGATCGGCTCCGGCGCGGACCAGGACATCCGCCTTCCGGGCATCGAGCCGCACCACGTGACCGTCTACCACGACGAGCGCGACGAGTACCGCCTGGCACCGATGGCCGAGGTGGGTGGCGGCTCGTCCGCAGAGCCCGCGAACCGCGCGCTGCGCACCGGCGCGACGCTGCGGATCGGTGAGTGGGAGCTCGCGTTCCACCGCGAGGAGTATGCGGACCACGGCCGCCCGTACGGCGGACGGCAGGGTGGGGAGGGCTCCGTCAACCGGTTGCAGCCCCTGCGCCCGGCGGACCGCGACGACGCACGGACCGAGGATCCCGTCCCCGGCGAGCCGCAGGTCGAGGACCAGCAGCCGCTGCCCGGCCGTCAGCAGTAGAGGAGCACGCCATGAGCGAGACCACGCCGTCCGAGCGTCCCTACGACCCGGACGAGGACATCG
>JAAYZM010000003.1 GCA_012514835.1 Actinomycetales bacterium | reverse complement strand
CGACGATGCGGACCCTCGCGACGGTGCGGACCCTCACGACGGTGCCGCCTGGCGCGCTGCGGCGCAGCGGTCCCGAGCCGCCCTGGCCGAGCAGTGCTGGCACGACGGCGACGGCACCTGGTACGACCGCGCCGCCGGCGGCGAGCTCGTGCGGATCCAGTCCGATGTGCTGCTGCGCGTGCTCGCGTGCGAGATCGGCGACGGCGCGCTCTTCACGGCGGCGCTCGAGCGCTACCTCATGCACACGCGCAAGTTCCTCGCCCACTACGGGCTGACCTCGCTCGCGCTCGACGACCCGCGCTTCGAGGCCAACGCCGCCCGCAACTCGTGGGGCGGGCCGGTGAACTTCCTGACGATGGTGCGCGCGCCGCACGCCTTCGAGCACCACGGCCACGTCGCCGAGCTCGCCCTCATCGCCGGCCCCGTGCTGACCGCTCTCGCGGAGGCCGACCACTTCCCACAGTGCCTCGACCCGTGGTCGGGCGAGGCCGCCTACGGCGAGCGCTACTCCCCCGGGATCTTGTGGTTCCTCGACGCCGTCGAGCGCTGCTTCGGCATCTTGCCGCGGCCCGACGGCGCGGTGTGGTTCTCCGGTCTGACACCCACGCGCCTCGACGGGGCCGCGCGCGCGACGGCCGTGGCGTACGCGCGCACCGTCGACGGGGTGCGGTTCGAGCTCGCCGGCGACGACGAGCAGGCCCGCGTGTGGCGCGACGGCGCACCGCTCGCGAGCTTCCCGCGCGGTGCGCGGCTGGAGACGGATCGCGCGGGTGAGCCGCTCGCCGTCGTCGGCCTCGCGGCGGGGACGGTGCGCGGGACGCTGACGACGCCGTCGGGATCGTGGCCCATCGAGCTCGCACCGAACGCGCGCCTCGAGCTCACGCCCGACGGGCCGGCGCCGGTCCCGTCGCCGCGCTTCGTCCCGCCCCGGCACTGACCCAGCGGCCGGGAGTCATCGCTCGCGATCGGCAGCCTCGCGCGGGATCGGCAGTTCAGATTGCCGATCGCGCGTCAAGATGCCGATCGCGCAGGCGGGTAGGCGGACCGGGGGGCGGGTAGGCGGACCCGGGGGCGGGAGGGTCGGAGCAGGCGGAGACGGTAGGTGGGTCAGGCGGGGAGGGTAGGCGGGTGCGGGGGTCAGCCCTCGGCGATGTGACTGCGGAGCAGCTCGACGAGGGACGTGCGCTCGAGCGTGCGGTCGAAGGAGAAGTCCCGGCCCAGCTCGGCGGCCTGCGCCGCGTCGAGGCCGGCGAAGCGGTCGGCGTAGAGCTCGGCGAGGGGCTCGGCGAGCAGGATGTGGCGCACGAGCACGGCGATGTGCGGGCGACGGCCCCACGGCCACGGGTGGTAGTCGGGGAACTCGCGGTCGAAGAGCGCGTCGATCGGGTCGAGGATGTCCCGCACGCCCGCGTCGGAACCGCCCCACGAGTCGACGCCGAGGCGGTCCTTCGCGGCGAGCACGTCGGCGATGCGCGTCAGGTACCCGCTCGCCGGGTCGACGGTCCGCAGCCCCTGCAGCCCGACGTCCTTGTACGTCCACAGCGCCCAGCTCGCGTCGTACTTGCGGTAGATCTCGAGCTGGTCGCGCAGCAGCTGCAGGCGCCACGGCTCGGCGTCGAGGTTGGGCAGCATGGGCCCGAACTCCCCGATCCAGATGGGCGTGCCCGTGCGGCGCATGTACTCGGTGCGCCGCAGGAACGTCTCCTCGACGACGTCGCGGTCGAAGTACTCGCCGCGCGTGACACCCGGGTACTCGGTCGCGCTCGTGATGCCCGGCAGCGCATAGTCGTGCGCCGTGTAGACGGTGTTGGGCAGCGGCTCGGCGCGGTCGAACACGGAGAAGTCCGTCGAGTACTTGTTGCCGTCGAGGAAAAGTACATGGCGCGGGTCGATCTCCCGCACGGCCTTCTCCAGGCGCGCGTAGAACGCGAGCAGCGCGGAGCCCTCGGGGTCGGACGGCTCGTTGACGGGGTTGAACCCGGCGACCTCGGGCCGGTCCTTGTACCGCTCGGCGAGCGCCTGCCACAGGTG